>JAOZNZ010000162.1 GCA_029933535.1 bacterium
GCGAGTTCGTCGGAACTGGTATCGCATTTCCATAGATATTTTCCATCTTTACTTTTTACAAATCTAGGGAAGATGTCTTTCCAAAATGGATCATTTTTTTTCCTGTCCGCATTGAATTCACGGCTATAATGTTTGTTTACATCTTGCGGCCAGTCGATTGGTATAATCACCCGTGCGGGGAATCCGGTATCGTGAGTAATATCTACGAGACGTTTACAAGCCAGGAAACTTCGTGTTGCCAGTTTTTTAGCATTTTTGTCACCGGTTACGGCGTATCGAAAAGTCTGAGCTGCGCCGTACATAGCGGTATAGAGGCCATCATTATCGGAAATATCTGATTCAGCCGAGTTTGTATCATAACGCTTTTTCAGTCTGCAATTGGCAACAAAACCGTCTCTCACATGGCGGTCTTCAACCTGTTTTGTGAAATGATCAGCTTTTTTTTCGAGTGTCATCGGAAGAGGAGAAATTTGTCCGATGCCTTTTTTTGTGGCAAACCAGGCAGTGCCATCGTTTTGCACAGCGATATCATTAATATAATTATCCGGCAGCCAACGTCGGCCGTTACGATAGTAAAATTTTCCGTTTTCATAACGAATCGCGCCAATTTCAGTACCGAACCAAATGATGTCGTCATCGCCTGCAGCGGCGCAGGTGAATTTATTATATGGCAGTCCTTCTCTTCCTGTGAACAGTTTCCATTTCCCGTTTTCGAGATATCCTGCACCGTCGTTAGCGCCGAACCACAGACGTCCTTTTGCATCGAAAGCCAGAGCTTTTACATTTCGCAGCGCCCAACTGTAATTTTTATCAGCCGGCAAGGCACGGTACCATTCAGTATCCGGTTTGCCACGTAAGTACAACCCATTTTCACAACCTGCTGCTGTGAGTTTATCTGAACGAACAACCGTGAATATTTTCCCTGCCTGCGCCGGGAGTTGAAGTTCGTCATACTTTTTTTCTTTTGGCACGGTTTTAGAGATCAGCTGCCAGGTATTTTCTTTAAGACGTAAAGTTCCATTACTTGTAACCGCAACAGGTTTTTGATTTTCATCGATATAGATATTCTGCACAAGGATATCATCCATTGGATATACGGTGGATACATCTTGTGTGAATTGCAGGTTATTGGTTTGAGCGACGAAGGTATTCATAAGAGTCAGTAGTAGTAGTTTTATAAGTAGTTTATTCATTTTTTTATAGGTAGTTATTATTATCGATTGCAATGAAAATCTCTTTTCGACCATTTTTCGAGCGCCGTCTAATTAGACGGTGCTCGAAAAGGGTTCAGTCCCGTTAGGGACGTAATATTTGTAGAAACAAAAACAAGACAAACCCCCGTGCCGTTAGGTACGGAATATAATTTTTAGATAATAAAATATATTAAAATCCCCCTAACCCCCTTTACAAAAGGGGGAGTAGGCACGAGTCATCGTATTTTCCGCATCCATTCATTTGCTTCTGTATGTAATTGTTTCATTCTATCGTGTACATCTGCCGGGATTTTAATTTGTTTGGATCGACAGAATGGTGTTATTGGTATACCTTGCATTCTCAGATATTCTTTAGCGATAACAGGATAGTATTTGCCTTCTATGATATCGCAACATTTAGTAAGAAATTTTTGTAAATCATGAGACATTTCAGGCTGCTTGTTAAAATTTCTACATAGCCAGATATAGAGTTCCGGAAAATAATTCGCACCAATTCCGCTGAAACCATATGCTCCGGCTTGTAGTGATGGCAGCAGCGTTTGCGTATTGGCATTGAAAAGTCTGAACTTTGAGTCGCGTGCTATTTTCAGTCGATTTCTGATAGTGTCAATTTGTGAGGATGTGTCTTTTAAAAAATAGAATCTTCCGCTTTGCACAACCCAACGGAACGTGCTTTCCGACAATATTCGCCGGTAGGGCCATGGTGATTCATACAGACCTAATTGTACACTATCCGGCAGTTTCCTTAAGAACGAATCCATGTTATGAAGCCAAACATTGTCGTCTTCATTTTTACCTGCTATTTGAGAAACAGCGAGAGTAACAATATCAGCACCGGTCCCGGAAATTCTGTGTGCCAAATCAATTTGTTGTGTCTGCGAACCATCAGACAGAGCACCTGCTACAACGGGAACTCGTCCGTCTACGTATTGCATTATATGCTCTGTCAATGCAATTTTTTCCGGATCATCCAGATAGTTAACTTCAGCCGACATAGCGCATGCGAAGAGTCCCGGGGTGCCTGCTTTGATGTAGTGATCGATCAAATGATTTACTCCCTGGAAATCCAGGGAACCATCTTCACGGAAAGCTGACATCATCACCGGATAGACACCTTTTGGGAGGACTGGGTTCATATTTTTTTTAGCGTTATTCATGCGTGTTGATTCCCTTCTTGAGAGGGGTGCCCGATAGGGCGGGGTGTGTAGCCTTATATGTCCATATAGTAAGGTCATCCAGAGATTTTCTGTTTTTAAAATATGTTTTACCGAAAATATATCCTACAATAAACATCACTATATTACCTATCACACCTGTGTAATAGAGATCGAACGGTACAGCTAAATATTCAGGAAGAAAATTATTCGCGGAGAGGATAGTCCAGCAGGTGAATATGAGTGTACAGAAAATACCACAGTAAATTGCCCGTTGATCTGCAGCGGTGGTAAGCATACCGCACATAAACATACCGAACAGTCCGCCCCCCATTAATGCACCCAGTATTGTAAGAGTGTGCTGCAAAGTTTTGGTTTCCGTGCCTGCCAGCCAGATAGCGCCAATGATCATCAGAACGCTGACAGCAATACCAATTAATCGAGCAACTAACAGATAGTGTTTATCATCCCGCCCATGAACGAGGTGTCGGCGATAGATATCAATAATACTAACTGTAGATATGGCGTTGATGCTTGAATCCAGGGACGACATTGCGGCCGCCAAGGCAGCTGCTATTACCAATCCCGCCATTCCTGTGGGAAGTTGATTAGTGATAAAATATGGAAGAATATCTTCCGCTTTACGCACACCTTCAAGCATATGTGTTGCAGCTTCTACCGGAAAGGTTTGATAGAAAACATAAAGAGCTGTGCCGAGAAACATGAAGAAAAGCCATATCGGGATGCTTGTCAGAGCGCAGACCCACATTGCAACGCGAGCATCGTGAGTACTGCGTGATGCAGCGTACCGTTGCACGACGTTTTGGTTACAGCTGTATTCAGTCAGCCAGTTTGTCAGTCCGATAACCAGCATCATAGTTGCAGTTTTGCTTGTGAGAGACAGGTCCCAGTTTACGGGGCGCAAAACACCGTCCCGGAGTTCAGAGAAACCGAATTTGCCCGCTGCCCGGCCGGCGGAGAAAATATCCCCAATTCCGCCCGGCAGAGCGTTAACGATAACTCCCAGGCAGATCAGCCCGCCAACTGCCAGCACAACTGTCTGGATCACATCTGTCCAGATAACAGCATCTATCCCTCCGAGAACAGTGTAAAGCGAAACGAAAATTCCTCCAATGATAATGCAGGTAATCATGTTCATACTCGTAACACTTTGGAGCAGCAGAGCGAGAAGATATAGAATGGAACTGATGCGTATGAGCTGGCACGCAATGAAAGTAATTGAGCCATATACCCGCACACCCGGTCCAAAGCGCATTTCCAGGTATTCATACGCGGATGTAATGCGGTTTTTTCTGAAGAATGGAAGGAAGACATAGGATGCTACCAGTACGCCAACGGGAAGCATAAAGTTCGGCAGCATGCGGAGATAAGCAGTCTTGTAAGCGTCCCCGGGATAGGCGAGGAAAGAAATTGAGCTGATCGAAGTTCCAACCAGAGATAGGCCGATGATCCATCCTTTGAATTTGCGTCCGCCAACGAAGTATTCCTCAGTGCTTGTATTTCGTCTGGCAAAGTAAACACCCATGAGAGTCACACCGGCGAGGTATGCAATTAGAACGATGATGTCAGCGTTACTCAGGTTCAATTCAGGCTCCATTGAGGCTTAATATAACATTATTATCAAATTATTTTAACTAAAGCACTTATTTTTGTCAAGATATTTTTTTGACAGGAGATACCCGATTTTTTGTGTAAGCAATTGTTTTCCGATATGGAGTGCAATAATAAAGATTTTTTTGTACCCGAAAAATCATTTATTGCGGATGATTTTTTTCGTTCGAAGCGAGAAAAATTATACTTATCTGCTAAATCTGATGGGCAACTTATGATTATTACGTGATAAATCTGTCGCTAACGCGCCAGCACAGTAAATGCCTCGCCGGATTTGCCAATCATTCGCGCGAGTCTTTATTACTGCACTCCATATAAACCACCCTTTTGTTCGGCTTTCCGCTCAAATTGTTTTGAAGTAAAGCGGTAGCATCCCGAGCCCACGGCAAACACCGCCCTCTCGTTTTCCAATCGCAGGAATTTCACACCCTTTGCTTCTGAAGCCGCCAGTCTTCCTTCCGTAACGTCCGTTTCTTTTTTTGCGGGTACATACACGGTTGCGGTAGTGTTAGCAGGAACAGTTATGTTCACAATAAACTTATTGTTTTCAATTTTCCAGTCGCTAACGATTTTTCCATGAATAGAATCAAGTTCTCCGGAGGCCCATGTCAAGTCGCCAACGACTCCGGGTTTTATAACAAAATGCTTGTACCCCGGTTGCAGTGGATCAGGTTGAATACCTGCGACTCCCTCGATAAACCAGGAGCCGATGGACAGGAATGAGCTGTGCAATCGTGAGTTTTCACCGTCCCACTGTTCCCATATTGTGGTTGCGCCATTATTCAACATGTGCCCCCAACCGGGATAATTGGTTTTAGAAGCCATCTGAAAAATCAAATCGTTACGATCAATTCCGGTAAGCATTTTGAGCAGGAAAGAGGTGCCATGAATACCGGTGTCGATATGTCCCTTCTTCGCTATCAAAATCTCATTTTCAAGGGCTTTCATAACCGGTTGCCGGAGTTCTTCGGGTGTTACGCCGACGAATAACGGTAAAGCCAGGTACAATTGGTCCCCGTTGGCGTAGGTATTGTTTTTGGGATTGAAGAATTTCTTGTGGATCGCTTTACGGATGTCATCGGCTTTTTTGCGATAGGCTTTCGCTTCTTCCGGTTTTCCCAGCAATTTCGCGATTCCGGCTACTATCTGCACATTGTAGAGATAGTAGCAATTATTAAAGAAGAGGGTGGAATATTCGTCGACTCGATCGTCTCCCTGGTCCTTTCCAGGTGGCACCCAGTCTCCCAGGAAATCCCATTTGCCACCCCACTTGGCGAGAATATTTTTGCCAGTCTTTGTGTCGAGAAATGCGATCCAACGCTGCATGGTTGAATATGTGTTTTCCAGTACGCGCAGGTCTGCATACCGTTCATACATGACCCAGGGAAGAGTGACACAAATTCCACTCCAAGCGGGTCCGCCACCTCCATCATACGTCGGAGCAGTATAGGGCAGATCACCATTGGGCTTCTGAACATCACGCCAGTCCTCAATCCATTTCGTAAAAAACGCTTCCATGCCATAGTTGTTGAGAGCCATATCCATCGTAGCATGGGCATCGCCGCCATATCCCCTGCGTTCGCGATGCGGGCAATCAACAACATAGCCACTGTGGATGAGAGATTCGTAGGTCCAAAGAACTGTATCGTAGATCTGAGTGAGGAGTTCGTTTGAACATTTGAATTTACCGACGCGTCTGTAGTTGTTACGGACCAGATAGCCTTTGATATCCACCAGATCAGGTTTGTGACTGAGTCCGTTGATAGTAATCCATCGCCCAACGCTGTAGTTGAAACGGTTGCGGAATACGCCCTTCCCACGATCATCGAGAATACACTCGCTCCGCATTTCGTATACATTTTCCATGTTTTCGCGTTCGGAGAAAGAAAGTGACACCTTTTTGCCGGGTTTTCCCCTGAGAGCTATTTCAGTCCACCCCGTGAAGTTCCATCCCATGTCGACTCTGTAGACATTTGTCGTCATCTCCTCAATCCCGATTGGTTCGATAGCCGTCACCTTTCTGTTTGGTTCAATTTTCTCTGCTGAGAGCTTCAGCTTTTGTACATAAGCTGAAGCCGTTGCCCATTTCGAATCATCAAACTCAACTGTATTCCAGTCCGAAATATGTTTACGTGCATCAATGATCTCACCGCCGAACCGGCCTACTTTCCAAGGTCCCAGGAGAGAGCTTGAACTTGGGTGTATTTTCCATGTTTCATCTGTTAGCAATTGTTTTGAGCTGCCGCCAGGAAGTTTCACATCGATTTCTGCCATGATGAGAGGCTTGTTCTTCACTTTGAAATGGTCCCACTTCGACCATCCCGGTCCAAGCCAGAAAGCTATCGTGTTCGTGCCTTTATTGAGATATTGGGTTATGTCGTAGGTAACATAGCGGACACGTTTAGACAGATCACTGATACAAGGACTCAAAACATTCTCACCCACCTTCATGCCGTTGACGAACAATTCATGAAATCCGATAGAAGCAACATATGCAAAGGAATCTTCCGGCTTATCAGCGATCTCAAAGGACTTTCTCAACCAAGGATTTTCTTTGAAAGATGAGTCAGGGCCGGCGCCAATCCATTTGGCTTTCAGTTCTGCTATCATTTCCTTCGAAGGTTCAGAGGTCATGAACAATCCGGTCGACCACATTGCTGATTTGCTCCAAGCCGATTTTTCCCCGTCTTTATCCCACACACGCACTTTCCAGAAGCACCTTATTCGCGGCTGCAGTTTTTTTCCGCCATAGGCAATGTGAATCGAGTTGTCTGATTTACATTTGCCGGAATCCCACAGATCGCCGATATTATCTTTCAGTTTTTTTGAGCTGCTTGCCACCAATAAACGGTAGGCGGTTTGTTTTTGGCCACGCTGTTTTGATTCCATGACCCAACTCAATCGGGGTTGAGAGACATCGATTCCCAAAGGATTTTTGAGATATTCACAGCGTAGATTAATAATTTCCACGTCGGAAGCTTCACATGTACATATCATACAACGGGAATAAACTGCCAATGTCCCTGCAAGCAGGATGATTTTAGATTTTGTCATTTTTTGCCATTTTTTTTGATAAGAACTTTACTCTAATAATTTTAATTAAAGAACGCCAATTTGTCAAGTAAATACAGAAGGACAGGTGTCAGAGGTCAGGTGTCAGGTGTCAGGTGTCAGGTGTCAGGTGTCAGGTG
>JAOZNZ010000163.1 GCA_029933535.1 bacterium
CACTGAACACTGAACACTGAACACTGAACACTGAACACTGAACACTGAACACTGATTACTGAATACCGTTCCGGCAAAGCCGGAATCCGGTCTCATCGAGACCGGTTACATCGTCAGTGCCATAACGGCTTTTTGAGCGTGAAGTCTGTTTTCAGCAACATCATAAATGCACGAGCGGGGTCCGCTTGCCACTTCATCTGTAACTTCATTTCCACGGTCAATTGGCATAGGATGTGTAAAGATAGCGTTTTTTGTCAGTGCCATTTTTTCCGCGTCACAAATCCAATCGGTATATTTCAATGCTTTATCAATTTCTTCCTGTTTATGAAGTTCTCCATCGTGATAGGCATTTGAGCTCATCCAATTTCTTGAATAAACGACATGAGCACCGTGATATCCGTCTTTCACGTCATTTGTAGTTTCAAAAACCGTGTTGTTTTTGTCACAATTTTGCTTTGTCCATTCAAGAACCTGTGGGTCAAGTTCGTATCCTTCCGGAGCGGCAACGGTTACGTCCATTCCAAAACGCGAGCCGATGAGCATAGCTTCCTGCACGCTGCACCATGAACGCGCGAGCGCGCCGTGGGCCCATGTAACGAGTAATTTTTTACCTTTAACGGCTTTGGGTTGAAATTGATTTTCCGGACTTAGCCATTCGATCCAACCCATAATATCAGCGAGACCCTGGCATGGATGAAAAGTATCATGTGCCATTGAAATGATAGGGATTTTTGCGTATTTTGCGTATTCACGAAGTAATTTTTCTCCATCGCCATACTGCGCAATCTTATCTTCCAAAATTCTGATACCGAGTCCACAGGCATATCGACTCATAACATTCGCCGCGTCTTCAACAGTTTCACCTGCGGTAGTTGCGGTTTTAAGACGCATGCTTTTAGGTTCGAGAAATTGAGCATGTCCGCCGAGTTCGGTTGCGGCGCATTCAAAACTTTGCCGTGTTCTTACAGATGGATTATAGAAAAACATGAAAAAACTTCTGTCTTTCAAAGCATCCGTATAACCATAACGATTTTTTTTCATTTTAACTGCAAGGTCAAGAACAGCGAGCAGCTCTTCGAGTGACCAGTCCTGTGTAACGATCAGGTCCCGTCCTTTCAAATTAATACCACTCATATTATTTTCCTCCCATAATGAGCGACATAACGGCTTTTTGCGCGTGCATTCTGTTTTCAGCTTCATCAAAGATAACCGATTTCCAACCTGATTTCACGTCAGTTTTATCCATTACGTCATTATTAACTTCCCATCCTCGGTCAGCCGGCAGGCAGTGCATATAAATAGCTTCCTGGTCGGCGGTATCCATAATTTCGGAAGTCATTTTCCAATTTTTATATTTATCGAAAATTTGTTGAGTTTTAACTTCATCACTTTCGCCGAGAGGGGCTTTAAAGATAGGAGTTGCGCACCAGGCTTTTGGATAAACAACGTGAGCGCCTTCAAACGCCGATTCAAAGTCGTTAGTTACCGTAAAAGAGGTCTTGTTCATTTTTGCATTAGCTTCGCATGCTGAAATAACTTCAGGATCAAGTTCCATTTCCGGTGGATGAGCGAGAACGGTTTCGCAACCCATCATTGACGCGGCGATAATCGCACTTTGCGGAACAGCTCGCGGTTTATGAACGCTTGGACTATACGCCCAGCTCATAACGAATTTAGTACCTTTAAAAGTGCCGAATTTTTCTTTAACAGTCATAACATCAGCAAGAGCCTGGCAAGGATGATATTTATCACATTCCATATTAATAATCGGAATATCCGACCAGCGGGCAAATTCTTTCATAAGCTCGTGCGAGCCGCCGTATTCCCAATCAACAGGATCGCCGTAACAGCGAATTGCTAACGCATCACCCATTCTGCTTAATACGCGGGCGACATCGGAAACGCGCTCAGTTGAATAAGCGACTTCTTTACCTTCGAGAGCGGGTGTATAAATTTTTGACGGATCAAGAAAATGTGCATGACCGCCGAGTTGAGTCATTCCTGCTTCAAAGCTGTTACGAGTTCGCAGGCTTTGATTATAAAAGATCATAAATAGTGTTTGAGCAGTAAGAATATGCTGATGCGGTTCACGCATAGCGAATCTGCGTTTAAGATCATAAGCGACATCAAGAATTGTTTCAATTTGTTCTTTATCCCAATCGAGAAGAGTAAGAAAATCTTTACCTTTAAAACTATCGGTTCTCATAAATTACCTCCATGGTAAGTTGAATTAATTATGCTTTGCACAGCAAATATATAAAGATATAACCATGCCGGGCATAGAATATAAAAAAAGGCTGCAACCGCAATAACGATTACAGGGGGAACGTCGAAAAGTCGGGGAATTTTAACAGCGTTGCAACGATTATAGCGAAAAAAAGAAAAAAAGTCAACTTTTTATTAAGGCAGCAACAAAATAACGCTGTACTCACGTTCGTGATTAAAGAATTATTTGCAGTACGATTTAAGGGGAGTACGATTAAATATTAATTTTTCCGTGTAATCCGTGTGTTCCGTGGTAAAAAAATATTCTTTTAAACAAAATGATTAACGCGAGTACAGCGTTCATCATATCAATCGTATCAAAAATCAGCTTGCAGTAAATCTATTCCGGCATTTTTAATATGTGACACATCATTTATTGAGTGTATTAAATATCCACTCTTAATCCTCTCTATTTCATTGATACAGCAGTTGCCCTGAATTATAAACGGAAAGCGTTCCAACCCTAAAGAAAGGGCACCTAGTATTAATACTTTATTTACAACCCGATGTGAAAATATTGCAATCGTCTCACCATCATGCTTTTTTGCAAGATCTTCCATTGCAGTAAATGAATTATTTAAAATCTCATTTAAAGTTGTTCCTCCGGGAGGCCTTACAGTATGTGGATTTTTTGTCCAGGCAGCATGGTCGTCAGGCCAGAGTTTTGCTACTTCGGAATTCTCTTTACCGGTCCACTCTCCATAATCTATATCGATGAAACCGTTATGAATTACGGGAGAAATGCCATGAGAGACTGTTATAATTTCCGCGCTTTCTTTTGCTCTTGAAAGGGGACTTGTATAAGCCGCATGTATTTTAATATTTTTCAATGATTGAGCGGCGAGCCTTGCCTGTTGCTTTCCATTCTCGTTTAATGGGATATCATACGTCCCTCTAAATATTTGTCTCCGGTTCCACGCTGTTTCGCCATGTCTAATTATAAAAATTTTAGTACTCATTTTAGTCTAAATAATGGAGTTTATAGGGGAAATATTATTGTTGTAGCTGACCTCGCTGAGGTCGGCAGATAAAATTAAAATTGCTAAGATAAATCCCCCTAACCCCCTTTAATAAAGGGGGAATTAATCAACTGTTCTCAACGAAAACGGCTATAAAAGACCAGTAAATAAAATCGTAAATTGGCACATCAAACAAGGCAACCCCCCTAAAAAATCCATGGAGTCTTTTTCGGTCAGGCATTATGCACAAGGGATTTAAAATAATCGGGGATTTTTGCCTCAAAAGTCATTTTCTCTTTTGTGTAGGGATGTAAAATTGTTATTGACGCCGCATGAAGAGCAAGTCTCCTAATGCCTTTAACCCTTTCTCCGTACATTTTATCTCCTGCCACGGGATAACCTTTTTCAAAAAGATGTACACGAATTTGATTTTTTCTGCCTGTAATAAGATTTATTTCGAGCAGACTGTATCTTTTAGTTTCTTTCAGAACTTTGTAACCGGTTTTGGCAAGCTTACCTTTTTCGGCATCATCAACAGAATACATTTTATGAATACAGTTTTCTGTAAGATAGGATGAGATAACACCTTTTTTCTCCGGCAATTTTCCATGCACAACGGCATAATATATTTTTTTAAATTTCTGCCATTCCCCCTGAAGAAACCGTTTAGCATGTCCGTTTTTAGCAAAAACGAGAATGCCGGAAGTGTCTCTATCAAGCCGATGCACGATAAAAATTCGTTTTTTAGATTTATGGTTTCCTTTTCGGACGTAATCATTTAAGAGATGATAAGCAGTATTTTCTTTTTCTCTCTCAGTGCTGACTGTTAAAAGTCCGCTCATTTTATCCACGACCAGAATATCTCGATCTTCGTAGAGAATAGAAATTCCTTTTGGCTGATATTTTTTTGGTGGTCGTTTAAATTTTTTCTGATATTCCTGCATAATCTTTATCCGAAATAATTACATGAGTAAATTGTTTAGGGATAACAATTTGCTGTAAAACACGCTATTTGGATTCCAAACAGCTTATTTATAAAAAAATTATGCCGTGGAGTTTCCAACGTCAAAAAGTATTTATTAGAATTTCGAGTTCATTTGCTAAAAGTTTCTTCTGCCAGTTTCTGACATCAGGATTATTATCATCGGATAATTCTTCACTTAGCAGAGCAGGCTTTCTTGCAATTCTTTGAAGGCTTGCCACCGGCCACAAAATAGCCGGATCAAGAGAGAATTCTTTTCCTTTTCCGGTCCGCCATTTTTTTAAAATATCCAATCGCGCGTTTGCTCCGTTGCTCCATGGGGGTCGCCTGGGCAGTTTAGGGAAAAAAACCGGTTTGGCATTAACACCTCTCTGCAAAGCGCCGGTTAAGTCTTTACGTGCGCGTTGCAGCAGCCATCTCCCGATACCTTTTATGGAATCGATATTAGTTTCAGGATTAACTGAGAGAAATAAAAGAGTTTTATTTCCGATGATTTTATATGGAGGGGAATTTTTTTTCAGAGCAAAGTTTTCGCGAAAAATACTTAATTCCCGCAAAACTGCTAATTGATCAGGCTTTAATAAACGAGCGCCTTTGATTTTCAAAAAAGAATCTTCTTTAGAGCCATTTTCGCCAAAACGAACTTTAGTCAATCTGGCAATTTCCTCTTCTGCCCAAGTCAAGCGGTTCAATTTTTTAAGATTTTCAACGAGTAAATTTCTTAAATCAATAAGGTAAAGAACATCATCGGCGGCATATTTTAATTCTTCTTCCGAGAGGGGTCTTTTTCCCCAATCCATTTTTTGAATTTTCGTGTTTTTTTCAATTTCAAGATTGTGAAAACGATTTAAAACATTCGCGAGACCAAGCTGAGGAGCACCAAGAAACTGTGCGCCAACGGAAGTGTCGAACATATTCCGGACAACGACATTATAATCACGATAAAGAGATCTTATATCGTAATCACAGCTGTGAAAAATTTTTTCGATCTTTTCATTTTGAAAAAAATCTCGAAGCTCATCAGCATTGCCCAGCGCTTCGGGATAAACGATGAATTGGTCTTCAATCGTTCCGAACTGGAGCAAACAGATATGCTCCGGGTAAGCGTGCATACCATTTGCTTCGAGATCGAAAGCGACGATTTTTTCATGGCTGAGTAGATTAAAAACCTCTATCCAGTCATTATGTTCGGTAATTAATTTTCTCACAATTTATCAGAATGTGATGCGAGATAATCTGCAACACCATCGGTTGAAGGTTTCATTCCGTCATCACCTTTGTTCCAACCGGCGGGACAAACTTCACCATGAACTTCGAAAAATTGGAGAGCGTCAACCATTCTGAGCATCTCATCAACATTACGTCCGAGCGGGAGATTGTTAACGGTTTGATGTTGCACGATGCCGTCTTTATCAATTAAGAACGAAGCACGAAGAGCAACACCATCCGGGTGTTCCACGCCATAAGCATTTGTGATTTCGTGTGTAATATCCGCAACAAGGGGAAATTTAACCTGACCGATACCGCCTTTATCAACCGGAGTATTTTTCCAGGCAAAATGTGTAAATTGAGAATCAATAGATACACCAACAACTTCAACACCTTTCTCCTTGAATTGCGCGAGACGTTTATCGTGCGCGATAATTTCGCTTGGGCATACAAAAGTAAAATCAAGCGGATAAAAGAAAAGAACAACATATTTTCCGCTAAGGTCTGATAATTTAAAATCGTCTTTAATAGTGCCATCGGGCATAGCTGCCGGAGCGATAAAATCCGGTGCCTCATTAGTAACGAGAACACACATAACAGATTCTCCTTTTTTGGTTTTATAAATAATTTAAGTATTATATCAAAAAAATTAATAAACGGCAATGCAGGGGTACTTGAAAGGCAAGTAGAATCAATAATTAGAGTCTAATTTAAACAGTTGATCAACCCAGAGGTTTCCATCTACTGAATACCCAAAATATTTCCCATCTGATGAGAAATTAACTGTAATTGGTTTTCCCTTTGCAATTTTTTTAACGACATTTCCTTCAATATTAACAATCCAGGATTCTGTCCAAAAACTTTTATTATCTAAAGTCTGTTCACTGACAATCAATAAAAAATTTTGCTTCGGCATCCATTTTGGCATACGTGCATTATCTAAAACTTTTTTAGGTCGGAAAGTATCAGATGGAGTAACATATACAGTATTCTGAACTGAATAAGCAATGTATTTACCGTCACTGGAATAAGAAGAATGTTCTTCACTCACCGATGTATTTGAAAATTGCAGTTTCGCCATTTTGCTTATTGAATATTTCCAGAGTTCATAATTTTCATTCGGTCGATCATATAATGAATAAATTAATTCATTAGAATCACTTTTCCATTCAAAGTTTTGAATTAAACCTTTGTCAACAAGAACCGGCTCAGAAAAATCAATATTAGAAATATAAAGTTTATATACTGGTGATCCTTGAGGTGGATTTGGTCCCTGAATGAGAAAAGCTATTTTTAAGCCATCTGGTGAATATTTAGGCTGCTCAGCACAATCATCAGTTGAAGACAACTTTGTTTTGTTTCCATCAAGAGTTACTCTCCAAATTTCATTTCCTTTAGGAGTACGAATCTGTGCCAACATATTATTAGAATCATTAAACCAGGAAACATTATTAACAGTTATCCATTTTTCATGTAAGTCATTAGTCAGAATTATAGGATGTTGGTTTGATCCATCACTTTTCATTAACCAAAGCTCAAATATTATTTCCGCAACATTTGGATTATAAGTATTTCTTGTAGAAAGGAAGGCAATATATTCTCCATTAGGTGAGTAATAAGATATAAAATCCTTTCCCGATGATGTTAATTGCTTTGGAAATTCAATTTCATCAGAAGATGTTAGAAATTTGTCGTTAGTGCAGCTAATGGTTATTAATATAAATATGCAAACAACTAACAAACCTACAACAATTCTTATGACAGTTTTCATTTT
>JAOZNZ010000818.1 GCA_029933535.1 bacterium
CGACTAAATGTCAATGCATACCGTTGTTACAGCGTTTTTAGTTGCAGAAGATGTGTTTTAGATATTCGATTTTAATCCCCTCCTTGTCGAGGTGGGGTGCCCGAAGGGCGGGGTGGTTCTTAACTTCTAAAATCTAAAATCGTTGATCGATGTTCGATATTCGATATTCAATTCGATTTAAAAGACTAACTCCCCGCCGCTTCCCTCAGCCTTTTGCTGACTACATCCGTTCCTACCATTGCGATGAACCATCCCGCGCGTGGTCCCCTGTTTTTGTCAATCATTGCTTTATAGAAAGCCTGACAAACTTTCCCCATCCCTATTTCATTTTCTTTTGAAATGTTATAAATTGCCTGATGAATTTCATCTCCTTCAGCTTCAGGATTTTTTTCAAGCCAGTCAGCTATAAATCCAAGAACTTTTTTATGCTCTTCCGAAAGTTCACTGACACTTTCCGGCAAAACATCAACTACATGAAATTTATAGTCATCAGTTGCAAAACGGTTAAGCCATTTTTTAGCATAATCACATCGTTCGGCAAGAGCGTCATCGCTGCTCCACGTATAGCCAGTTCTTTTGAGGATTTGTTTAACTTTTTCTATATCTTCCTGAGCGATTTGAAAAACATTTATAAGATGATTAAACGGAATTCCTATTGGCTTAAAACCACCGGATTGAGAAAGTTCAATTGATCTGACATCACGTTGTTTTTTAGTTTCGTCATCCACTTCATCTACAAGATTAAGAAGCTGCTTTACAAGATCAAGTCCAAGACTCGATTTAGGAGCAGGACGGGTTATAAAATATCTCAAAACATCCGGAGGAACTACATCTAACACCTCTTCAATTGCAACAACATTACCCTTACTTGACGACATATCGCCAAGGCCTTTCAGACGAATCCATTCATAAAGAATTGGAAAGGGTTCATCTTTGCCGAATATTTCTTTGACTATCTCTTTACCGGTATCGTAAGAACCACCTTTACCACCGTGATCTTTTCCAAACGGTTCTATGTCAACACCAAGCGCCGCCCACCTTGCCGGCCAGTCAACTCTCCAGGTCAGTTTCCCGTTTCCAACCATAGGAACAGTAGCTTCATTCCCGCATTTTTTACATTTATAAGAGATATCATTTGATTCTTCATCCCAATTTGTAAGAAAGGCAGCTTTCATTGAACCGCAATTTCTGCAGTGGGGAACAAAAGGTGACCAGTCATCAAGAATTTCCTTACCGGTAATACGATTAAGTATTTCAGCGATTTTATCACGATTTTTCAGCGCTGAAATCATCTGATCTAATAATACTCCATCACGATATAAATCACTCGCGCGAATGATTTCCGCGTCAATTTTCAGCTTTCCTAATGATTCAATAAACGGACGTAAAAAATATTCGGAATATGTTAATCCTTCTTCACCGCCTGGCGCCGGAATTTCCGATATCGGCGCTCCGACATATTGTTCATAAATTTCTGCATCAAGAAAAGGATAAACTTTCCTCAACGGTTCATAATCATCAGCAATAAAGACAAATCGCGTTTCTATTCCACGTTCTTTAAGCACTCGATTTATAATATCCGCAGTAACCACTTCACGTGCATTACCAACGTGAATTCTCCCGGATGGACTTATACCTGAGGCTATCAGAAAAGGTCCGTTGCCTTTCTCCGCGATTAATTGATCTACAGTCCTATCTGCCCAGTGACGTATTTGTTGTTCTTCTTTCATTTAGTTTTTTGTTTTAAGTTAAATGTTTAAAAGTTGTAAGGTTGTTCACTTCGTTCACTTAAGGTTATAAGGTTATTTTTCAAACCTTAAG
>JAOZNZ010000819.1 GCA_029933535.1 bacterium
TCTGTGCTGAACATTTCAGGATTTGAACTTTCATCTTTCAACAAAGCGAATGAAGAATTAATTAAGATACTGACTCCTGATAATGACTCTTTAAAATTATCTATTGCTAATTCTTTATGGGCAAAAGAAAACGAACCTTTCAAAAAACCATTTTTGAATATCGCGCGGAATTTTTATCAAGCTGAAATTGAAAATGTGGATTTTCTTAACCCGAAAACCGTGCCCCGAATTAATAACTGGGTAGAAAGCAAAACCGAAAATAAAATCAAAGATTTATTAGCTCCGAATGATGTTAACCGTGATACGCTTCTTATTTTGATTAACGCGATATATTTCAAAGACAAATGGGAAATACCTTTCAAAAAACATCTCACTAAAAAACAGGATTTTTTTCTTACTGACGGAACTGCAAAAAAAGTTCCCATGATGTCAAATTCCGATGATTATTCATATTTTGAAAATCCGGAATATCAGGCTATTCAATTGCCGTATAGTGATAACAGATTAAAGATGGTAATATTTCTTCCTGCCAAAAACAGTTCATTAAAAGAGTTTATGGAAAACTTTTCTAAAAAAGATTGGGAAGAATATATGAAAAAATTCAGAATGAAAAACGGAACTGTTTTATTGCCAAAATTTAAAATAGAATTTAAAACAAACTTGAATGAAATCCTTTCTAATCTCGGGATGCCTGTAGCTTTTGATAAAAAACACGCTGATTTTCGAAATATGTGCGAATTAAAATCGGATGAAAATATCTGCATTAATAAAGTTATACATCAAACTTTTATTGAAGTGGACGAGAAAGGTACTGAAGCTGCAGCAGCAACCGCCGTTGTGATGATGAGATGCACTTCAATGGCACCATTAGGTCAACCATTCAGGATGGTAATTGACCGCCCGTTCTTTTTTGCGATTTATGACAGCCGGAGTAAGGCGATATTATTTATGGGAACGATTGTGGAGCCGTGATGAACATTATAGGACTTATAGGACTTATTGGACTTATTGGACTTATAGGACTTATTGGACTTATTGGACTTATTCGTCCCATTTGTCCTATTCGTCCCATTTGTCCTATTGAACACAACACCAACTAATAACTATCCCCTGATCCCTCGCCTGTAACTATTGCTACACCTGAGCTTGTTCCAAGCACATCGGCGCCGGCATTTACCATTGCCACCGCATCATCGTAACATCGTATTCCCCCTGCGGCTTTAACTTTAATTCTTCCCGCGGCGAGTTCGTACATTCTTTCTATAATCGGAACAGTAGCGCCCGGACCGTTAAATCCTGAAGCTGTTTTAATATAATCTATTCCTGCCTCTATCGAAAGTTCAACAGCGCGTTGAAGTTCTTCATCAGTAAGGATAGAAGTTTCGAGAATAACTTTAGTAATTTTTCCCTGTGCGGCATTTGAAACAACGGCAAGATCATCACGAAATTCATCGTACATTCCTGATCGCAAATAACCTATTTTGCATACCACATCAATTTCTTCAACACCTTTATAAACCAAGTCGGACACTTCTGCGAATTTCGCTTTCATTCCTCCAGCACCATGAGGAAAATCAGCGACAGCACAAACAACAGTGTTTGAGTCTTTGAGTTTATTAACCGCAAGAGAAGCCCACATAGGTTGAACACAAACTGCCTGGAAATTATATTTGCGAGCATCGCTGCAAAGCAATTTTATATCAGCAGCAACCGCCGTGATTTTAAGAAGTGTATGTTGGATTTTTTCTGCTATGTTCATGGGTAGGGTTTAAGGTGTCAGGTTTAAGGTGTCAGGTGTCAGGTGTCAGGTGTCAGG
>JAOZNZ010000164.1 GCA_029933535.1 bacterium
AAAAGCTGTTTGTCGAAACAAACAAAATCTAATGTTGATGGCTGACCGTCGGACGCGCAAATAGCAGCAGCAAGTTGAAAAGAATCAGCAGCATGAAGCGAATGTACCCGTAACATCCTTCGCGCAACTGTTCGCGTTTGCTCTACAGGAAGAATTTCATGCCAGATTTTTTTTAAACAATCAAGTCGTGATAAAGCAGTTTCAATATTATCTGAATCTATTTTATTCTCGCGTTCAAGCCTTACAATAGCCGATACACATTCGATTTCCGTTCCCCACCAGACAAGCAAATCGGAATCATTTTCAAGGATTTTTTGAACATATTTCGTATTGGTTTCATTAACCAGTAAAGGAGCAATAGCTGAAGAATCCCAAAATTTCATCTCCCCTCCGCGCGTTCCTTTAATAAAGCATCTATTACACTTGCTTTTCCTTTAGATTTTGGCGGGGCAATTTTTATGATTTCTTTCAATTTCTTCGCAGATTTCGTTTCTGCCCGCTTCACTAATCCCTGTTTTTCAAGAATTGAAAGTTTATCTTCACAACTGATATTATTGTTAAGCGCCGGACAAATTCGCGCGACGGGCCGGTTTCTGTCTGTAATAATAATCGTTTCGCCATGCCTGACAAAATTAAGCAAAGCGCTTAAATGATTTTTAGTATTTGTAATGGTGGCTGTTTTCATAATAAAGCTATTATAGCGTTTATAAAATAGGTTGTCAAGGCTTTTTCTGGAATTTGTTTGTTTGCAGGTTGGCTCTTCCACCTTCCCACCACTGACACCTGACACCTGAATAGGGCAACCACATAGGGATGCCCCTACGACACCTTCCCACCTTCCATGACTCGCGCTAATAACACACCCCGTCGCGTTGCGCCACCCCTCTCTAGAGGGGATTGCGGCTTACTCCACCTCACTAACCGTCAAGTTAACCTGCTTAACTGCTTTACCATCTTTAAGATTTATTCTTAAATAACCATAACGACGCGGATTCATACTTACAAGATGTTTCTCGTCTATCATCATTTCTTTAGCTATACGTTTGGGCTGCAAAATAAAAATGTCCTTGTATTCGTCCGTTAATATTTCCAAAATAAGAGCGTCAGTTCCGGCTTCCAATCGCGCGAATGATTTTATTTTCGGTTGATTGGTCGTAAGAATTTCATGCAGCGCAATAAATCGCGTATCAAGTGTATTGATCCTTCGGGCTATAAGAGTGTGTTCGGTATGAGTCCTGTCAGTCACATAATCCTTTCCAATTATTCGTGCGTCACCGCCGCTTTCACCGAGAAGCAGACGGGTTCCCGGCTGGCCCATCATAATAGTTCTTAAGCCGCTGCTCCAAATTACATTCCACTGTTCATTTGCTGTATAACTAACCACATTGTCAATCCAGTTATATCCATCGGTCTTACTGCCCAGAAGACCTTCTTTTGCGAGTTTATTATTTAACGCGCATTCCCCTTTTACTGCATCTCCAATTACGACCTGTTTTCCAAGTCCATGAATAGCCCAATCAACAGCAATGGGTTTTGAAGATATTATTGTAAAAACATCAATTATATAATCATCAGGCATTGCTATACATCGCCTGTAAGATGTAAGGGGGATTTTAGGATAAGAATCCCGGGCATCAGCTTCAATTACATTAATATTATCATTTCTATCAAAAAGAAGAAGCTTCCCGGGAACTCCATCCATGTCAGATGGCGTTTTGGCTCCTACTTGTGAACGATAATTTATTGTAACAGTATTGTGTGACAGCGTTTGTTTTGTCCAACCAAATCTTAACGGTGAATCTACAGCATAACTGCCGCCGGAATTAATTACCCGACGACCTAATCCACAAAAATATAGATCAAGCTTATCTGCATTACCACTGCTGCCGCCATGTTGTCCGTAATCCAGCCGTGCATACAAAGATTTTGCCGGGTTGTTTGCAAATTGTCTTAAAACTCCCCATCCCATTGACGGACTTAATATCGAATAAAGCGGTCGCGGGAAAATATTAACACTCCTTCCGGGTTTACAATAATAAACAAGAAGTTTTTCGTCACTGATTTTATCAATTTGCCTCTCCATTATTTCACCGTATAAATCATCACGGTAACGTAAATAAGCTATCAAATAAACATCCCCGGGCGGAAGACCGGTTTTCATATTGTCACTTCCGGGAATCGCTCCAAGAGCATCTAT
This sequence comes from bacterium, assembly GCA_029933535.1. Classification (GTDB taxonomy): domain Bacteria; phylum Auribacterota; class UBA3054; order UBA3054; family B51-G9; genus B51-G9. Next base: position 2,198 of record JAOZNZ010000164.1, read on the forward strand.
AAACATTAACGGCGCGTTGATCACTCTATGAATATATGATTCACCGGATTTATGTTTCCAGTTGTATGCACGTCCCCTGCCGGGTAAATTCGCTTCGGCATAAGCAAGAAGAGCTCGTGTAGCTGTATAATTCAAAACAAGCGACCCACCGGGCAATAATCCCTCAGGTCCAAATACATTTTCTAACTGATATAAAATTCTCCTTCGCGCAATTACAAGTAGATTAGCATCTTCTGTAGCTTTTCCGACAAGTGCCAACGCCGCCGTCTGCCAGGATCCATGAGTTGTATTTCTCCATTTCATCCATACTTCGTCTTCGCTAATTACATCAGTCATTCCTTTCAGCCACACTCTATATTTCTTTTTTTCTTTCTTACTCAACGAATCATATAGCAGATCGTATGACTTAGCAAGATAAGGCAGCCAGTCACGCGCATAAAGCAAATGATATTTATGATATGACTCAATACCTCCAATCTGTTCTTCCGGATTGAACTTGATTGTAAATTCATCGAAATAACTGATTGCACTTTCCAGATATTTCGAATTGCGTTTAGCACACCATACAATTGCGGAATCATAAATCGCGCGAGCGGCTTTAACATTTGATTTATTATTATCTCTTGCCGGTTTAATTTCTACCACAAGAGATTTAATCTCAGGCTTTTCTACAGCCAATGCGGCATCAGCGCGTGAGACAATATTTTTCCAGGCTTTTTTTACAACAGGTTCTTCATTTACTCTCTTCTTTATTGCCGCGCCGAACTCTCTTGCGCTTTTAACGCGATATTTTCCTACTGAACAAAAGGTTTGAAGATCTCTTGCAGAAACCGTAAGCGCGCAAACAAAAGCGAATAATATTAAGATTTGTTTTTGGAATTTTTTATTTTTCATAATTTTGTACAATGACAAATATAACATGCGAATAATTTCGCGTATTAGTATTTTACATCAAAAATATTATATCATTTCAGCTCATTTTTGGCAAAATGATATTTCAAATACAAATTTCTTTGTTTGCAAAATGATTAACAGCAAAATAATTTTTAAAATTCTTTTCGTGTCTATTAGTGTTCATTCGTGGTTAAAAATATATTCGTGTTTGCTTTTTAGCGTTCATTAGTGTCACCAAAATCAAAAACCATACTCTCGTCCGCGATTTTACCATTCTTAAATTTAACTCCCTCGCTTTTTAACAGCTCAACCTTTTCCCGAATCTTTTTCCCGGATGTTTCACCTCCAAATCCGCCTATTGTCAAATTAGATGAAATGACACGATGGCATGGAACTACCGGCGCAAATGGATTTCTTTTTAAAGCCTGACCAACCGCCTGAGCCGACCGGCATTTAATAAAATTTGCAATGAGTTTATAGGTGGAGATTTTACCTTTGGGAATTTTACTTGTTGCGTCAAAGACTTTTTTCTGAAATGGTGTGACTTTTTTCATGATTTTTTTTGAATTTAATCATTCTGCTGTTAATTATTCTGCAAAATGATTGACAGCAAAATGATTTTTTCTTAAAACAATAAAATTCGTATTAATATTCATTATTTTGACCTTAATCATTTTGATTGAATATTATTCTTAGCGTGAACCCATCAGCAAAATGCAGAAAATTAAATTAGTTTTTTCTGAAAACTAATTTCCTCAGCCGTGCCTGTTATTATTTAATGATTTAATGATTTGGTGATTTAACATCGTTTCAATCATTTCAATCGTTTCAATCGTTCAAGTATCAGCAGAGTAACATCATCAAAATTCTCTCCCGCCTGAAAATCATTAAGCTCGTCTATTATAATGTCGTATAATTCCTCAGGCGATTTATCCGCTTCGCGTTTTAAAATTTCAAATAATCTTTCTTCTCCAAATAATTCTTTATCAGGTGAATGCGCTTCAGTTACTCCATCTGTATAAAGAACAAGCTTGTTGCCTGGTCCAAGTTTATATGTCCCCGTTTTGAAAACAACATTCGGTATTGCTCCAAGAGCAGGCGAGCCGGAAATGCCGAACTGTTCAAGGTCATCATTTGATATTAAGTTACATGCTTCATGATGTCCCGCATTACAATAAATTATCTCGCCTGTTTTGACATTGAAATTTGCAACAAAAAGTGTGACGAACATGCAAGTGTCATTATCCTCGCATAGAATATTATTGGCATATTCTATTGCTTTATCAAGATCCATTCCGTGACCGCAAACTGTTCTAAGCAAAGTCCTTGATACTGCCATAAAAAAAGCTGCCGGGACACTCTTTCCGGAAACATCGCCAACAATCAACGTCAACGTATCTTCATCCGAAAAAAAGAAATCAAAAAAATCTCCGGCTACTTCTTTGGCTGGTTGAACACCCGCGTAAAGTGAGAATTCATTATGATCAGGAAAAGGCGGGAAAATTCGCGGAAGCAATGACTGCTGAATTTCACGCGCGATATCTATTTCGCGTTGATATGTTTCTCTAACAGCTACTTCTCTCTTCAGATTATCCATATAATCGGTAAGCTCATCTCCAAGCGTATTAAATGATGCTGCAAGCTGAACAATTTCCGGCGGACCTTTTTGTTTAACTTTAATTGAAAAATCACCGTTCGCTATTTTGTTAACGGCTATGCTTAAATCTCTAATCGGAGATGAAATAGTCCGCGCAAACCATAATCCAACAAATACACCGGTAACAGAAAGGAAAAGAAATACAGCAGCACCAATTTTTTTCCATTTAACTTCATTTTTCTCTGCAGCTTTTAAAATTTCTGAATAAACTTTATTCGTTATCGCTTCTTCGCTATCACTGATTAATTTCTGTACAGGAAGAAAATAATCGTTGATATAAACACTTGAGCAAACAACAAACGGAGTATTTGTTATATGCACTGCTGCCATAAATTTTCTTCTTTTATTTGCTCCTTCTATTGAAACGAATGTGTAATAACCGGTTACAAAAGATCTCGTGAAAGATTCTTTTGTTAGTTTCCACATCTCGGGATATTCCTTTTCCCAAAATTTATAATTCTTTCCCTGAATTTGTTTTTTAGGATGCCATACCGAAAACCCGTTCGTATCGTAAACATCTATATATCCACTCTCACCGCCGTATGAATAAACAGGTGCTGTCGCAATAGCACTCAATTGCACATTCGACATTAATTCGGAGTAATTATACGGCCGAGGAATTTCTTCTAAAAGATCCGCAAGGCGATATGCCGCCGCATTCGCTTTTATAGCAACTACCGCTTGTCCGATTTCAGTAAGAACTTTTGTGGACAAACTATAGTTATTTGAAGCAATTTCGTGAATGCCCGTTGAAGCTGCTTTAATGTTGTGATTGGTTAATTCTTTATTAATTATCCGGATGAAAAAGTAAAAACCTCCACCTAATCCGAAGATTATTGTTAGATAGGATAATATTAGCAGTGTTCTTATTTTCATTTTGTCGTTGTCGCGCCGATTTTTATTAAGTTGCAGGCGCTCGGAGGAAATTATTTTGTAGTAACAAAAAAATTTATAGTCCGTGCGTTCGCTTATTCCCCCTTTCATAAAGGGGGTTAGGGGGATTTAGAAGTAAATGATATTTCATCTGGCGCTCGGAGGAAATTATTTTGTCGTAACAAAAAAATTTATAGTCCAAACGTCCGCTTATTCCCCCTTTCATAAAGGGGGTTAGGGGGATTTGTTATTCGCCAAGTGTTATCAAAAATCCCCTCCTGTTTTAGGAGGGATGGCGCACGGGTCCCGCGCATGCTAGGGAAGCGCCGGGGTGGTTACCGATTACGGACCACGGATTACGTCTTGCCTTTTAGGCAAGTCCGGTCTCAAAGAGACCGGTTCCCCCGTGATTCGTACACACTTTTGCCGCAAGCCCGTTAGCCGATTCATTAATTTTCGTTAAAGTTTTCTCTTTAAGCATACCCATAACTACCGCAGCGGAAAATGAATCACCGGCACCAACTGTGTCAACAATATCAACCTTAATTCCGGGAAGTTCCGAAACTTCATTTTTCGAAATTAACATACTGCCATTCGCGCCACGGGTTAAAGCAACTAAATCCAGATCGAATTTATTGATTAATTTTTGAATGATTTTTTCATCGATGCCTGTTAAACCAAACATTTCTCCGACAACCGGCAGTTCATCATCATTAAGTTTCAAAATCGAAGCTTTATCCAAAGAATTTTTAATTATTTTTTTGTTATAATAATTCTGCCGCAAATTAACATCAAAAAGCTTTATACATTTTTCGCTTGTACTTTCAAGAAATTTATTTATTGTTGTTTCTGATGTTGCCGACCGTTGGGCTAAACTGCCAAAGCAAACTGCATCTGCTTTTTCGGCAAGTTGTTTTAATCCATCATTCCATCTGATAAAATCCCACGCTGTATTTTCGTGAATAATATATTCCGGTTTCCCGGCATTATCAATTTCAACATCAACTGTACCAGTGGGGTATTCATTATTTTTTTGAACAAATTTTGTATCAAGATTTATATTTTTCAATCTCAATAAAATCTCTTCACCAAGTTCGTCATCACCAACACTACTTACAGTAAAAACCTGCCCGCCAAATCGGTCAGCCCAATACATGAAATTCATTGGAGCACCACCGAGTTGCTTCCCGGCGGGAAGAATATCCCACAGAATTTCACCAATACCAACTATTATTTTATTCATTAGGTCGCTTTCTTATTTTTTGGCTAAGTGACGCTCGGAGGAAATTATTTTGCGGTAACAAAAAAATTTATAGTATTAGTTTTATCAATATTTATGTCTTCCGTCCTCACCATTAACTATTAACTATTAACTATTAACTAATAACTAATAATTGCCGCACTGGGAAGTGCGGCTTACTCTGACACCTGACACCTACTTTAATCTCACTCCATCTTTTTCGAGTTGAATGATTCTTTTTTTATAAAGAGCGCCAATGGCTTTTTTA
>JAOZNZ010000820.1 GCA_029933535.1 bacterium
GGCACCGGTATTCCGGTCGAAAATGCGAATTGAGGGGTTTTCGGTCAGGCACTAAATAACCAAGGAGTCATTATGAAATTTTTATTAATCGCTTTATGTGTAACCGGTTTATTGTTATCCGCATGCCAAACTGCGGAAATTAAAAAATCAACTTATCTTTCGGAAAAAATCTCAAAAAAATCCTTCGGAAAATTGAAATCAGGACAGGTAATTGATGTCTATACTTTAGAAAATATAAACGGCCTTAAAACCGATATCATAAATTATGGCGCTATTCAAGTCTCTCTCCTCGTTCCTGATAAAAATGGAAATTTCGATGATATTATTCTCGGATTCGATGAAATTGATAACTATGTGACAAATAACCCTTACTTCGGCTCCATAATCGGAAGATATGGAAACAGAATCGCTAAAGGTAAATTTTCTCTTGATGGTAAAAAATTCGTTCTCGCATGTAACAATGGCGAAAATCACCTGCATGGCGGAGTTAAAGGATTCAACAACGTAGTCTGGGATTTCGTCTCTTCAAAAGAAAATGAAAACGGCGTTTCGTTGACCCTTTCTTATCTCAGCAAAGACGGTGAAGAAGGCTATCCAGGCAATCTGAAAGTTTTTGTCACTTACACTCTCAGTAATAATGATGAACTGATTATCAGTTACAAAGCAAAAACAGATAAAAAAACCATCTGCAATCTTACTCAACATAATTATTATAATTTAAACGGCCATGACTCAGGTGATATTCTTTCGCATAAGCTTATGATTAACGCCGACAACTTTACTCCTATTGACGCGGTCTTTATACCGACAGGAGAAATTAAACCGGTTAAAGGCACAAATTTTGATTTTACTAAGCCAACAGCTATCGGCAAGAACGTTAACAATAAAGACGAACAACTTGTTTTTGGAAAAGGATATGACCATAACTTTGTCCTGAATAAAAAAGGGAAAGAAGGTAAAATGACATTTGCCGCTTCCGTTTTCGAGCCGAAATCAGGAAGATTTATGGAAGTATTCACTGAAGAACCCGGACTACAATTTTATGGCGGGAATTTTCTCGACGGTAGTAATATTGGCAAAGACGGTACAGTATATAATTTCAGAAACGCTTTTTGTCTTGAATCGCATCATTATCCTGATTCCCCAAACAAACCTGATTTTCCATCAGTTGTGTTAAACCCCGGTGAAGAATATTCCACAAAAACTATTTACAAATTTTCCGTAAAATAATCCACGGTATGGAGTGCAGGAATAAAGCCGCGATAGCGGCATTTACTGCGCGGGCGTGAAGCGACCGAAATACTTTAGATTGATGGATTGATGGAATGATGGAATAATGGATTGATGGGTTGATGGAATAATGGATTGATGAATTCGCGAAGCGCCCGGCGAATGCCGGGGATGGATGAACGCGCAATAGCGCGTTACTTCGTTGGTTGGATTATATACCAAACGTCCTAATTAGACGGCACTCGAAAAGGATTGGAAGCCAGAGGTGAGAGTTACACTCCTCAATACATCTCACAAGAGGAATACGATGAAATAAATAGATAAGAGTACGTTGGACGTTGGACGTTTGACATTGGACGTTGGATATTGAACATTATAAAATCCCCTTCTTACAAAGGAGGGGATTTTTTCATCAAACCTTGTTCATCATTTTTAATATCCTGCCGACCTTGCGTCGGTAGATTATAAAATTCACACAAGGTCGATAGGATAAAAGCAAAGCAGGGCTTTGAATTGGCTTTTTTTATCTGAATTTGTTATAATTGATAAGACTTTTGTAGATGAGTCCTCAAATAAAAAT
>JAOZNZ010000821.1 GCA_029933535.1 bacterium
AAAATCAAAATTGAAGAAAATGATACATCAGAATCTTTACTGAATAAATGTGCCGGAATCGGTGCATTAATGCTTTCAGAAACAATAAAATTAATAAATAATGATTCCGCCCCGCGAATTTCTCAAAATGATGAAGAAGCTACTTTTGCGCCTAAACTGACAAAAGATGACGGAAAAATAAACTGGAGAAAATCAGCACGCGAAATTCATAATCAAATTCGTGGATGTTATCCCTGGCCCGGTTCTATAACAAAATTAGGTGATAAGACAGTAAAAATATGGAAATCCGTGTTACCTGAATTTTCTGATACGGAAAAGTTATCACCGGGAACGGTTAAAACAACAAAAAAACAGATTTTTGTTCATACAGGTGATGGTATATTAGAGTTGCTGGAAGTTCAACCGCCCGGGAAAGCGAGAATGCCTGCGCAATCATTTCTTGCGGGTCACAAAAATCTTTTGGAGAACCATTCATTTGATTAGTTATAAAAGGAAACATTAGCTCCAATCCGATTTTTTTTGACCGATTTTTTCTCAATAATTTCGTATAAAATGATCGCAATAAATGAGCCCAAGGCACTAGCCCAAATGTCAAAAAAGTCAAATTGCGTACTGGCTCCCCAAATAGGCTTGAATTCTTCAAGGGTCAATATTGAAAATACCAGAAATGAGATTAAATATACCCACCTTCGACCATGTTTGGGCTTCTTTACCAAAATTAGATTAACAACGGCCAGGCTGATAAGAAATGCAGCTAAAAAATTGGGAAGACACCCAGTTAATATTTGGCCAATATCTGAATTATTCACTTGCGGCCGAAGAAGTTTTTTATTCAATGTTACCAGCCCAAATAATGCTGCAAACAAAAAAAGGTTTCCCCGGATAATTTTCAGTTTGTTCTTGTTGTCCACAATACCTCCTTCGATCAAATACCTAGTTCATATAACAATTGAACTGAGCAACGGCACTTAAAATAGGTAGCCAAATCGTCTGCTCCAGTGATCTTGTTATTTGTTAAAATTCTTTTCAACCACGGACCACACAGAATACACGGAAAAAATAAATTTCTTAATTCATGATTATCCGTTTTTTCTTTACTTTTTCTTTGAAAATGAACATGAGTACAGTGTTACTTCGTTAAGGAACTTCTTTTTGATATTTAAATATAATTCTCAACTTCGCCCGAAAATCTCCGGGTGCTTTGCAAATTCTCAACTACCAACTCTAAAGTTTAAGATTTTTTAACTTTTCCAACGTTTTGTTAGGTGGAGTTTGGTCGTCAAAGGTCTCACTGTATTTTTGAACAAAGTATTTGATCTTGTTGCCTTTCACCTTATATCGTCAGTCATATGCCAGACGTGTTTCCTCGTCTGTCAAGACGTGCCTGATACGTTCTTGCCAAATATCAGACTGCCAGGTGCCTAACTCTTGATGGGTCAGGTAATAGTTTTGCGGGATAGGATGCGTACCAACAACCACATCCAATCCGTACTTGGCGGGAATAAAGTTACAAAAAGCTTGCAGGCGTGGGCATGGTGGATAGCCGACCACGAAGCCAGTAGCTAGATGGATGACATTTGTTCCATTCTTTTTCATCTCCGCAGGAGAGTACTCTATGTTGCCACCGGGACAGCCTCCGCATGTGGTGTAGCCTACCAATTCTACTTCCTCTCCTTTATACAAGGCAAAGGCTCCTTCACGATTACGCAAAGATCGTAAACATTTCCCGCCTGCACAAGTATGGTAACGGTTGCATATGATTATGCTAAGTTTCTTCATTTTTCTTGCTCCCTTATTAATTCTTGTGAG
>JAOZNZ010000822.1 GCA_029933535.1 bacterium
GTTTATCCTCATGCTCTTTTGCGAAACGGGCTATTTCAAGTAAACCGGCAATTCCGCTTGCGTTATCGTCGGCTCCCGGCTGATTTCCACACACATCGTAATGTGCGCCAACGATTACGCGTTCACCATTTTGTGGTCCTGCGCTGACGATAATATTTTCATAAAAAGTTCCGTTGACGTTAAATTGTTGTTTTTTTGGTGTAAAACCGTATTCAATAAATTTTTGCGAAATATATTCCACAGATTTTTCTAACGATTTTTTATTGAGATAATTTCGTGGTGGTGTTATTGAAGTAAGGGTTAGAACAGTTTGCTTCAAATTATCAGTATTAATATCCGGGTCTAAATCAACAAATGGCGTGCTTGAGCATCCAATAAAAAATGAAACAGGAACGATTTTAATAATGCAGCAGATTAATTTCATGATTTTTAAAAGTGTTGGTATTTAAACACTATTTAATAATCTTATCATATTTAACTTTATTTGTCAAAATTGCTGAGATAGTTCAAATATGATTGACAAAGCACAACGTTTATGTTAAAATATCAGGAAATAATAAACTGTCAAGTTATATATATCTGATATTTCAATAAACGGGACGCAATATGAATACCGTAATTAGAAACCTGCAGGCGCGTGTTGAAGAACTTCTGAAGTTATTTCCGGTAGTAGCTATTTTGGGTGCGCGACAAAGTGGCAAAACTACTTTATCAAAAATGTCTACAAATAAATCCTGGTCGTACTTTGATATGGAAAAAGGAGATGATTATGATTTTATCACGAAAGATTTCCCTTTCTTTTTTAAAGAATATCCTCATAAAGTAATTATTGATGAAGCACAGGAATCAAAACAGTTGTTTAGAGAATTACGTTCGGTAATAGATGATAATCGTAAGGAAAAAGGGAGGTTTATTATTACCGGTTCAAGCTCACCGGAATTATCTTCTAAACTTTCTGAAACATTAGCGGGAAGAGTTGCGATTTTAGAACTCGGAACGTTAAAAATGAATGAACGCTATTCTTTGCCGCTTTCAAATTTTTATAAAATCATAAAAGAAATTCCGGCAAAAGAACAAGTTTCGGCATTGATGAATTTAAAAACCAATCTGAAATATGATGATGTTATGGAACATTTTTTGTCAGGGGGGTATCCTGAACCGGTATTATCTTTAAACAAAGAGTTTCGTTTGCAATGGATGGATAATTATATGCGGACTTACGTGGAACGAGATACGGCCAAATTATTTCCAGGTTTAAATAATATTGATTATCGAAGATTTATTTCCATATTAGCAGAATTAAGCGGCTCAATTGTTAATCGCGCGGAAATTGCAAGGACTTTGAGTGTAAGCGAACCGACTGTAAGAAATTATCTTGATATAGCTGAAGGCACATTTATTTGGTATAACTTATGTAGTTTTCAAAAATCAACAAGTAAATCTGTTACCAAAATGGCAAGAGGGTATATTCGTGATTCCGGGTTATCTAATTATCTTTTGAAAATTAATGACCGGGAACGTTTATTAAGATATCCTGGAACCGGGATGTCTTTTGAAGCATTTGTCATTGAAGAAATCAAAAATGGTTTTAAGGGAGTTGGAGACAGTCAAATTGACTATTATTATTACAGAACAAAAAATGGTGCGGAAGTTGATTTGATTATTGATACTCCGGCTGCTGTTATTCCAATTGAAATCAAATTAGGCATTAGTGTAAAGAAAAATCAACTTTATTCTTTAACTCAATTTATTAATGATAATAATTGCCCTTATGGAATTTTATTGAACAATAGCAATGAAATAAAAAGA
>JAOZNZ010000823.1 GCA_029933535.1 bacterium
TACGAAAGCGGTATCCTTTACCTCGCCGCATACAACCAAAATACAGGTCCGGAACTTCGCATAGCCGACCTGACAACAGGAAATACTACAAATGTCGGCGCGCTCGCTATCAACCAGATGGGCAGCATGGCTGTAGCGACAACCAATCCGCCTTCATGGGTATCTCTGCCGACAAACATGGGCAGTATTGCCGCAGGCGGAGCAAGCACATTTGATGTTATTTTCGACTCGAACATCGTTTCCAACAAAGGTGTTTACAATGCAGAAATTTCTTTCTACGGGAATTTTGTTAATGATGTGCCTAACCTTCCATTAACAATGAACATTGCCGACGGGCCGATGCTCAGCGCGCCATCTGAAATAAATTTCGGACCTGTTTGCGTTAATGTAACGTCAAACATTCAGTTTACAGTTAAGAACGCCGGCTTCGGTGTTATTACAGGTCAACTTCAAAATGTCGCCGCGCCTTTCACTGTTCTGGGTGACCCGAACTACATTCTTCCATCTCTTGAATCAGTAGATTATGTTGCTTCTCTAACTCCACCTATGGGGCCTGGATTTTTTACGAATATAATCACTCTGACAGGTGCAGGAAGTAATACTGTAATGCTGACAGGCAGTGCAGCGCCAACACTTAAAACAATTCCTGATGTTGTAAGATTTTCGGACACCTGGATTGATGAAACAAACGTACAGGTTATTGTTTACGAAAACATAGGCGGCGGAATTGCCGCAGGAAGTGTCACGGGTGACTCACTCCCCTTCTTTATTGACGGCAACACTACTTATTCATTAGCATCTTATGAAGAGTCCTATTTCTTTGTCCATTTCGCACCGACATCGATGGAACCTTACAGCACTACCCTCACGCTTTCAGGAGGTGGTGATACGAAAATAAAAGTAACCGGCAACGGCATACCGGAACCGATGGGGATTTGGATTATTGGATTATTAGTCCCCCTTATTAAAGGGGGTGTCCGCAAGGGCGGGGGATTTTAATTATGGATTATTGGCAGGAAATTTATTTCAATAAAATGAGTGCATTTTTTGAAAGAAATTTAGAACCGGGATATTATTTTGTGATTTTATGGAGTGCATTCAACGAAGTAACGCTGTACTCACGTTCATAAAGACGTGGCAAAAAATCAGTTGAAAACAAGCGGCATTTAATGCGATAATTCATAGTCGTTCGATGTGACAATGAATTATTTAAGTCTTTGCTGTCTTTGCCGTCCTTGGAGCCTTTTGAAATGCAAAGAAACAAGTCTTAAAATTAACGAAAAGGCGCTAAATTCATTCCGATGAGAATATCGGAATGAATTTCCTAACCTTAAAAAAACTTATCAATTATGAAAACTTTACTTATTACAATCACAATGACAATTTTTTTAACTTCTCTGAATGTTCAAGCCGTTCAGATGAACTATCAGGGCGTTATCAAACAAAGCGGCACAGCTTATCAGGGCGACGGCTTTTTTAAATTTACACTCGGTGACGTTTCCGGCACTACAAATTATTGGGCTAATGACGGCACTCCCGCAGGCGAGCCGGGCACTAATGTAATGGTAAATGTTACAAACGGCTTCTTCCATCTCGCTCTCGGTGATGGCATGACAGATATACCGCCGGAAATATTTACAGAAAATCCTGATATTTTTATTCGCGTTTGGTTTGCCGAACAAAACACCGGCATATATAGTTCACTTGGATCGGAACAGAAACTTCTACCGGTTCCGCATGCTGTGACAGCCGATATGCTTGAAGGTCTTACTTTTAACACTTTAACCAACTCAATAAATATAGATGA
>JAOZNZ010000165.1 GCA_029933535.1 bacterium
TTCCATCATTCCATCATTCCATCATTCCATCATTCCATCATTCCATCATTCCATTGCTCGCGCTGGGTAACATCCCCCGGCCTATCGGCCACCCACCAGCATTCGCCGGTCTTCGCCTTCAAAGGGGGACTGCGTTTTACTGCACGTAGCAAGATTGTGTTATTTTTGCTTATATTGTTATATAATAACGATTGAATTTTTGTTATAATTTAGCAAACAGTTAAAACTAACGTCTAACCCTAAAAAACAAACATGAACAAAAAAGATATTAATACAAACAGAATTCTTATAACTTTAATCGCTGGATTTATTATGTCTCAAAATGTTTCCGCAGGAAATTTTAATAAACCGGAAGATTTTATTCCGGGACATGTACTTAGCGAACGGCTTGCAGTCAATTCAAGAACAATAGGCGCGACAAGCGAAAAAGTACCTAATTCCGCTTTGCTCGTACTAAAGATAAAATCTCATCCTTGCACTATGTTAAATCATGTGGCGAAAATTGTTCCCGGAATAGAAAAGAATGAAAAAATTATTTGGTCGGATAAAGCTAAAAATGTTAAAGTAGAAGACGCACCCGGAAGTGTAGTCGCAGATTTTGAAATTGACGGTGTAAAACTCAAATCAGAGATTTCTCCTTTGCTATCAAACAGCGATACAGGAACCTGGGAAGGAACAGTTTTTTATAAAATTGGAACAGAACCGGAAACAAAGACTGTGTTGCAAATTAGTAGCGGAATGGGGGACTTTCACGCGCATATGCAATGGTCGGAAGTACTTGACAAAAACAAAAAACTATCATTTACTGATTTTAAAATAGAAAATAACATCGCGCATTATGTTAGCAGCAACGATAATCTTTTTGTATATTTTAAAAGTTCAGGAAGAATGTCGGAAACCGAAAATGGAAACATAATTCTTACTTTTGATAAAGGTGATGGCTGGGTAATGTTTTCGTTTTCAGTAAAAAAAGAAGTTGCGGAAAAACTTATTCAGGAAAATGCGATTAAAGAGTATGAAAAGTTGAAAAAGCATTATACAGAATTGATGAAAAGTTCGCTCGAAACGCCGGTGAAATCTATGAATGAAGCCTTCGGATCAGCTATTTATAATCTCGAATATTCATGGATAGCGCCTTATGGATGGAACGAATGCCCGCATCATTGGAATAATCTCTGGCACATGCAGGTAACAGCAGGAGCAGAATGGCTTGGGCAGACCGACCGCTCGTTGCTTTGCACAATGACCCACGCGAACAATCTTTTGCCAAATGGATCCGCGCCGCAATTTTCACCTGATGGAGTTAAACGGGATGATTTTGGTGGTTCGAGCTTTTATTGGGCGTGGCAGGTAAAACATTATCTTGATTTTACCGGAGATAAAAAATTCGCGAAAGAAATAGTTGAACCATTTCAGAAAAATTTGGATTTTGTTTATTCTGATAGGGATTTAGACGGGAATTTACTTATTCACTGGAAACAGCAAATTGGAAATCAGGAGGATTTTAATGCTACTCCTTACGATGGAACTTCTCCAACTATTGAAGGAATAAACGTTTTAAGAACCCGCGTTTTGCTTGCGGAACTTCAAGGTGACACCGAAACAGCAGAATATTACAAAGCGAAAGTTGCTGCTGCGTTGAAAATTTTAAGAGAAAAACTTTGGATGAAAGATTTGGGTAGATTTGCTTTTTATATTGATCCAACAGGAAAACTTCTTCTCGACGGGCAATATCAAACTTATTCTTATCCGGTTATTTGGGATATAGTTGACGAGTTTGATGGCTATACAGGAATGCGCCATTTTCGCGACAGGTTTCAGGGGCCTGACGGTGAAATTTATTGCGCGAATATGTGGCCTACTCATCATCCGGGAACGTGGGGTAGTCAGGCGGGAGTAGCGCAGCAGCCGTGGGGAGCGTGGGCTTTCGCGAAAGCTGGTTTGAACAATGAAACTTATCGCCCGTTAAAAGCAGCAGCCGACTGGGTTATGGATGTAAACCATCGAGGTTCATGGCCGGAAGTTGCTATCAGACCTATAAACGCGTATTTTTCTCCACCTGCAGGATTGTATGTTGCCGCAGTTGCCGAAGCGCTTTTTGGAATGAATATTAATCGGTTGGAAAATACGATGACAATTTCTCCTTCGTTTCCAGATAGTTGGCCGTCAGCAAAATTGAATTTGCCGGAGTATCAGGCAGATTACAAATTTTCTAAAAGCACAATAAATTACACAATAAAAAATAGTGAAGCAATAGGATATAAAATAAAGTGGAGTTTTCCGCCGTCAAAAATCAAAAAGTTTTTGATAAACGGAAAGAAAGCTGATTATGAAATCGAGTCTGGAATCGGAAGAATAATTTTAACAGCGTCATCGCCAAAAGGGAAAGAAATAAAAATTACTATAGAAACAGAACCTTTGAAAATTAATGCGAAATATCCGGGATCAATTGCGGAAGGCGAAAAGTTTGACGTAAATATTCCCGGAGCTAAAATTGTTGGTGTTAAAGACAGAAGCGGGCTGCTTAAAAGTTGGAGAACAAACGAAACCGGTGCAATAAGTTGTCAGCTTAGTTCTGCACTTTTGGGAAAATATAATTGTTACGGAAGGCTTGGACAACTTAACTTTTCGCGAAGAACTTTTTTCGTTTTATGTGAGTCTAAATCCGGAATAGAGTTCTGGGAACCAATCGATTTTGCTGTTTTGCCACCTGTCGAAGTTGCAGCAACCGGCGAAGCAAAAATTAAAGGAAACAATTTGGTTATTCCTGTGAAAATTAGAAATAATACATCGAAGACTATTGACAAGATGTGGATAGAAGTTAAAGGTCGAAGGTCGAAGGTCGAAAGTCAAGGAACCACCCCGGCGCAAGCGCCACCCCTCCCCGAGGGAATACTCGGGATGTGCCACCTAAAACAGGAGGGGAGTAAGAACGGTATTGCTCCGCGAACAGAGAAAAAGATAGAAGTTTCTTTACCAAAAATTATCGCAGATAATTTGTCGCAAGGTGATAATCATTTAAAACTGTTTGTTTCTGAAATTGGTGAAGTAGATTTTATAGTTTCTTTTGAAGATAGTGCTGCAGCGAACAGTTCAAAATTAATTCAAATTGAATTACCGAAAAAAGATTTGTTTCCTGACAAAGATTATACACAGACACGCAGTGCGGATACATGGGCAAACATCTGGCATTTTTACGCTCCATCAATGAATACAAAACCGCTTCAGGGACTTGAAGGTCAAACAAACATTACGATTCCGGGAATAGAAAATTTCCCTGTAAAAATTGCTAACAGAAAATTTATTCCTGTATCGGCGCAGCTTGGAAAACCTATGTTCAAAATTAATTTGCCTGCCGGGAAATATAAGAAAATATGGCTTGTGGTTTTACCAATAATTGACTGGCATGATCTTTTTTCTCCGGTTGCTATCGTAACTTTGAAAAACGGAATTGACAAAGTTGTCTGCTCGAAAATTTTAAGATTTCCCGGGGATTTGGATTGGTGGTGGACGAAAACTAATCCTTATCCAAATTATGCTACTGCTCAGGAAGAAAGAACGATTCGAAATGTGCTCTTGCCGATGAGAACTCCAAATGACAGTGACTGGAAAGAAGGTAAACCTCCGCATTTTCCGCATTACGATGAATGGGCGGATTGCAGGAACGTAATTACACCGAATTGTGTTTTAGATGTCATTGAAATAGATTTGCCATCAGCGCAAAATTTGAAATCATTGCAGTTTGAGACTGTTGGTGTTGACCCTGCATTTGGAATACTTGGAATAGTTGCAGAAAAATTGTAGGAGTCCACGCTTCAGCGTGAATATTGTAGAAGTCCACAGCTCCAAGTGAAGACTCAGAATATGACAATTTTGCGTGAAAAAAAAGGAGGCGAAAATGTACGAATGGCGAAAACTAAATAAAGAAGAACAAAAAGAGCTCCTTGAATACAGAAAAACAAATAAAAAACCTTGGCACACCCTCCCCATATCCAAGGAAACAAATCTTATTTTTTAATCACAGCCGCGTGTTATGAACACAAACCGATGATGTATTTGAAATTTTAAAAAGTGTTGGTCAATTACATGGTAAAACTTCTTATCTGTGGAATGGGGAAGAAAATAAACGTGGAAGGCAGGTTTGGCACGGAGCTACCGAACACGGAATAAAATCTGAGCGACACTTTTGGGCAGCCATTAATTATATTTATAATAATCCTGTAAAACATGGATATGTAAAGAAATGGGGTAATTGGCCTTTTTCAAGTTTTAATTATTATTTGAATGATGTAGGAAGAGAGGAAGCAGAAGAAATATGGAGAGAATATGATATTAGTGATATGGGAAAAGAGTGGGATGTTTAATTTTTTGCACGCTAAAGCGTGGACTCCAACAAAACAAAGCGAAAGCACAATGAAAAATCTAAAACCTAAAGTCAAGAAATCCCCCCTACCTACTCCCGATGTAAAACCGGGATGTTCCACTTTAAAAAAGGGGGAATTACGGACCACGGACCACGGATCACGGACCACGGATTCCGGCATTGCTCTTGTAGCTGTTCTTGCTATATTAGTTGTACTTGCCATAATGGCTGCTTCGTTTACAATGTTAATGAATATAGAATCCAAGCAAAGCGCAGTGCAGTTAAATTCCCAGCAACTTGATATGCTGGTTAGTTCCGGACTGGAACAGGCAAAAGCGATATTAACGATTGATGAATTGGATAAGGAACTGGATAGTTCGATATCTGCGATGTTAAATGGCGTACCTTCTTTTTCTAAATGGATGTTAATAAAAAATCCTGAGGGAAAAGTTTACGGCAGATATAGATTCCGGATTGAAGATGAATCTTCTAAAGTAAATATCAATAAAGCATTTCTTTTAAAAAACGGTAAAGGAACAGGATGGGATACAGGCGAAATTGTATTGCCACGCGCACTTGGAGTTCCGCGTAAATCCGCTCAAAAACTTATTGATTATCGTTACGGGAAAAATAAAATTCCCGGAACACGCGGGGATGATGATCAGAACAATCTTATTCTGATGGCTGATGGGATTGACAATAACGCGAACGGAATTATTGATGAAGAAGATGAAGGAATGGATGACCCTAAAGAATATTCTGCAGAACATCTTAAAGGCGATGATAGAAAATTCAGTAGCATGACAGAACTGATGAGTGTTATGTTGGAAGACAATAAAAAAATGTCACCAAAACTTCGTGCCGGAATTTCGCGTGAATTGCCACGGCGTGCTACAATTTATTCCGTTGATAAACCCGGATCACCAACTCTGCCGAACGACATTCCATCCGACATAAACTGTGTAACTCCGCGTGAATGCCGCAAGTTGTTAATAAGGGCAAATTCAGATATGCCTTTTGAGCCGAATGCTTCCAAACAGCAGCAGCTTGCAGCCAATCTGGTTGATTATCGTGATGAAAATCATGTTTTAACAACTCTTGGTTCGACTTACGGTGTTGAAGCGATTTGCTTTAACGAGATTCTTGCAAATGATGAATCAGGCTATTTTAGTCTCACTTATGGCACTCGTCCAAAAAGTATGTGTCATGACTGGGAACATTTCTTTCCAACCACTGACGGCAAGCGTCCTCAATACACTCCCACCGCTGCTTATTGTGCTGTGCCGGCGCTTAACTGGTATACAATTGACCCGCGTGGCGCCTGGCATGTTAAAAATGACGGCGGTACTAAAGTAGGAAGTTTGAATGTCTCAGGCGGAACCACTAAAATCGGACTGCCTAAAGCACCGGGGAAAAATGCCAATGGTAAACTTACAAATTATCGAAATGGTGCTATGCGTAGTTTTGGCTGGAAATCGCCACCGGATTTTCCGAGTGCACCGTCAGAAGCAAGATGGCTGCCCGGTGGATTTACTCATGCGGCAAAGCGTGATGACTACGAAGAATTTTATGAAGAGATGATGGATGTTCTAAAAAAACGCGGCAAAGCAAGCGGTAACCGTCCCCGATTACCAAAAAACATTTTTAAAAATTCGCATGCGATGGTTTATACCTGGGGATTCAGTGACGAATCAAATACAAAAGGCCAACCTGTAGGATGTTATGAAGTGAGTTCATCAAGTGATCACGATATTGTTATTAGCAGCAGAGATATTTATACACGTAAACCAATTTCCGCGCGTCTGAGTGAACTTGGAATGAACGCGACAGATGATTTTGATTTGAGTATTAGTTTCAATGCATGGGGAAACGGGCATTTATGGGCGGAACTGCCTGAAGTTACTTCATGGAGTATGTTAAGATCACGACAACCGATAGGCGGCAGATATTTCAACATTGTAGTTAATCGGCAGCCGTCATATCCCGAATGGAATGCTCATAAAGCCACGCGGCTTGGTGTTTCGGGTAACATTGGCGGCACTATGACCGAGGACAAAAATAATTTCAAGCAGTGGTGGTATAATGATGGAAAACCTATCAAAACAGATAGGAACGGATGGCTGGATATTTATCTTACTTCTTCCGATCAGCTTAATCGAAAAAAGCCGATTCGGCAGGTGCTTTGGTATGCAAGAATGGTAGCCCCTGAAGTATCAGAAATGTACAACGCTTCTGCTACGCCTATTTCACTTGCTAACTGGAGGGTAATTTGCAATACAGGAAGCCTGGCAACTGAAATTGGACGAATCCGAAGGACCTCATACTATGATCGTAAACTTAAACGGCCAATTATCGATGACAATCCGGTAGTTGCTCCGGGTGGGCATTTTTATTTAGTAAATGACACCGGATTATTCGATTATTGGTATGGCAATGCTGATGGTCAATGGGGTTCGGGTCCAAAAGAAGAAATTCCGGTTTTTCAAATGGATGAGGAACGTTGGGGAGTATCTTACAAAATAAATAACGCGGTATGGAACAGGGCAACTGCAAAATTTGAAGTTACAGTTGATGGATCTAATTGGGATAAAGATATGTTTGATTATGAGACTATTGTCATAATCGATGAGAACAATAAAGATGACCCCGAATCTTATCATGGACTTTTTATGCCCGTTGCATGGGGAAACAGTAAAAATATGATGGAATTCTGGATGCCACT
>JAOZNZ010000166.1 GCA_029933535.1 bacterium
TTGATTTTGTTGTATATTTTTGTGGACACAATGGACAGACCCTGATGGAGTAAGATTTCACAGGGCGAAGTGGACATAATGGACAAGCTGGACAGTAAGTTCAGCTCCTCTCCTCTGACACCTGTTTAGACGCACGTCCGTGCGTCTCTACCGCGAATGCCCCCTCTGACACCTGTTTAGACGCACGTCCGTGCGTCTCTACTGCGAATGCCCCCCGACGCCTGTTTAGACGCACGTCCGTGCGTCTCTACTGCGAATGCCCCCTGACACCTGTTTACACGCACGTCCGTGCGTCTCTACTGCGAATGCCCCCTGACACCTGTTTAGACGCACGTCCGTGCGTCTCTACCGCGAATTCCCCCTGACACCTGTTTAGACGCACGTCCGTGCGTCTCTACTGCGAATGCCCCTTGACACCTGAAACTCACCATTCCGGCGGGGGTTCAATTTTCATTCTATAAAACTTCCGTGCGACATCGTTTGTGATCATCGAAGTATTTTCGGGAGGAGTAGCATTAATCCCCTGCTCGATCAAATCAAAATTTGACTGAAGATTTTCAGTTTGTTCAGTTTTATAAGAATCATTAGTATAACTTTTCCATTTTAATTCTGATGAATAACCGCCAATATTAAATTTCAGTGTCGGAGATTCTATAGGTGCAAAAAGCGGAATTATGTGGGCGGAAGTCGTAAGCGAAACAGTTTCATCATAATTGTTGCCCGGAATTCCCGACCAGCCGAGGAAACGATATCCTTTTGCGGGTCTGGCCTGAATTTGAAAAGTAAAGTTTTTATAAATTTTCCCGTCATAAATATTTGTAGACAGGGGGGTATTATTAATACGAACGCTGCCGATATTTTTATCCGGGACATCCATAAGAAGTTCCGTCAAATCATTTACTGACCATCCGAATTTTTCCAGCATATGGGTGTAACAATATTGCGGTCGCTGAATTGTAAAGTCACGCAGTATCTGGATATTATTTTTCCAGACAGAAATTGATTGCGGATCGAAAAGTCCCTGCCAACGTTCGATATGAACAGGCATTTCCGGTTCAAGTCTTTTCTGAAGCCTATCTATAATTTTATTTATTCTTTCAGGTTTGAACATGCTGCTGAGAAGGATGGTATAATGCTGTGCAAACTGCTGTTTAAACGCTTCATTTTCCAGCAAAGCGTTGAAAAGTTCCGCGGCGGCGGCAGAAGTGTGAAAAACTTCATTGTCAGGCAAACCCGCGACATCATTCATCGTGTGTTTTAAAGTATGATGCCATGGAAAAGAAGTGTTTCCAACAGCCGATCCCCAATAACTGATGTCTGTATCGTAAACCATCCAGCGCCAGCGACCGTCAGGAGTTTGCGGCCGCCAGAATTTAATATTATTAGCCGGCCAGTCAATATTAGCCATCCAGATCATAAAAATCTGGTAATTAATATACTGGTCAACTTCCATCTGTGTTTTAATATATTCATAATTCTCAGCAAGCGACATATCATGTGTTCGAATATAATTCATCATTGCATGATAATGGTCTGCATTCCCTGCTCGCGGCCACGCGGAAGCTGCTTTCAACAGATCCACTTTATCCGGATCTTCATCGTAATAAGTTTCGGCGTAAAATTCGTTAAGTTTGTCACGTATATTCATGATTCCCCAGTAAGCGCCGTTTATGAAAAGTGAAACCGGACGGTAAGCCTGAATATCAACATCAATAACATCTTTCACAAAATCCCATTTCATAGCATCGCGGAAATACGATCCTGAACCTTGAGAAGAGTTACGTAATATAAAAGTTCTGTAAAATCCAGCTGGTCTGTCCGGGAAGATTTGGTGTTTGAATTTAGATTTTCCATAAAAGTCTTTAGCATAAAACGCGAGAGATTTCAGCGGACGGTGCCGGCTTGTATTAGCAAAAATCTCAACTCCGGCATCCTGCGAGATTGCTACCAAGCCATTAGTTTCAAAAAATTCAATGTGCATAGGCCGTCGCCAATCCTGATTCCAGTTCAAGGGAGAAGTAGCCCCGCGCCCGGGAATACCATTAGTTCCTACGATATAAATTCCCACATTGTCGTTCCAAAGATAATCAGGATCCATAGAGAGAGAAATTACAGGCAAGCTATAATTACGATTTTCGAGCCATGTTTTTGTTTCTGCTTCGCTTGGAAGGTATCCGTCTTTAAAAGCGCGTGCGCGGATGACCACAGGAGTCGGCAAAACATTTCGAGGAAGAGATTTTATCATTAAGTTGTCGAATCGCGCTCCATCAGTTCCCCCGGCGTATGTACAGTTCAGAGAGATGTAGTTTGAACTTATATCTTCTGAAGTTATGAAGCCGAAGATTTCAACACCGTCAATTTTTATAGAAACTGTAGGATGGATATTGGCAGTAAAATCCGCAACGAAAAATTCGACTGAAACATGAAAATCCCCATCGTTTACAATTCCAAAATCTGTGAACAAGTTTAAATTTGAAGTGTTCAAATTTACATTGGCGCCCGCAGTGCCGTCAAAAACTTCAAAGTTTCCGTTGGCATCCACGCGAAAACCAATTCCATTAGAATCATTTGCCTGTCTCATTTGAAGAGATGAACCGACAACTATGCCGGCTTTTGTCGTCCCCTGAATTTGTTTGATTTCAAATTCTACTGTGTAAATATAGCCGGTCGAAACATTTTCAGTAAAACTATGTGTTGGCGTTACAGCTGCGCCATCCGAATTGGCAACAATATAAAGCAAATCTTCAAATTCGGGAATAATGATTTGATCACCTGAAGTTAATATGTAATTAGTCATTCTCTTCGAACCGCGAAATCGCCCGCCTTCATCCTGTGCACCGAGCCGTGTTACGGTTGCATTATAAGTGCCGTTAAAAGCAAAATCGCGTCCGAAATTATCACCGAAAAGCAATCGACCGGGATCTGTGGCAATTTTAAACGGTGAAGAATATATTGGAGAAGAAGCACGCGGAAGAGACCCATCCAAAGTGTAGTGAATATCAGCACCTGGCATTGGAGAAGAAATGCTTAATTCAAATTCGTTCGACTGAACGCCTGCGTTAACAGAAAAAACAGGAAGAGAAAGTTGAGTATTTATTTGAGATAATCCCGGCGCTCCATTAGGTTGCAAAGGTGTGCATAAATCGTAATAATACCAGTTATTGCTTCCGTCCGGATAACGTCCAAAAGAGATATCCCTCGGCAAAACACTATAAGTAACCTGATCAACAATTTGAGTAGCCGGAGTTGACAAAATTAAAGTTTCACCGCTTGCGCCGAGATTGAAATTGCAATGGTTTGGAGAAATATCGTCTCCGTCGGCCCAATAGATCAAAAAACCGCCCGGGGGAATAATAGTGCCATCAGGAATTCTCCATTTTTGCTGAAAGAGCGGTTCATCTGTTAAATAGAATCCGCTTAAATTAATGTTTGTAGGTTCAGAGTTATAGAGTTCAAACCAGTCGCGTTCGAAGTTCCAATTTTCGTCAAAGAAGCTGTGTCCGTTTTGCGCCATAATTTCATTAATAAAGACAGAAGGAATAGTTCCCGGAGGGGGAATTATTATTCCCTCCGAATTCTCCGTTCCGGGAGTCGGCTCAATCAACCTAATTTTTTCAAGAGAAGTAATTTCTATTTTTTTAAGAATTAGTTGGGCTTCAATAAGAAAATCAGAACTTCCGACATTGTAATTCAATCCCTGTACAGCCAGCGAATTTGTTCCATCGCGAAGAATATTTTCCGGAGAAACCGTAAGCGGAAATTCTATGTACAGCGCCGGATCACCATGCGGAACTACAGCGCCGGAATTCCATAAAAGAGGTGTCGGCTTGCCGGCGCTTGCAACTTCCTGTCCGTTTATATAAGCAACAAATCCGTCATCATATTTAATATTTAACTGAACAGAAGAAATATCATTATAATCTTCAACAATAAAACTCTGTCGAATATAACAGCTTTCCATAACACCGTACATTTCGGTGACATCAGTGTTAATAAATGTCTCATAACCTGTTCCCTTTTCATAACCGACAGCAGCAAGTCCTGATCTCCAGCTGCTGTCATTGAAAGATTCATGCTTCCAGGAATCGCCAAGCGAATCATTTTGCGGAACAAGAACACGTACAGGAGCGTCATGACCAAGCAAAATTGTTCTGCTCATTGGAACACCATAAGAACGATCCGGAGCAAGTGGCGGAAAGGCAGGTGCGATTTCGTCTATAACTGTAGAACCGTCCGTGGCAGTCAAGCCAACATACTCTCCATCAGAACTAAGTTTAAAATTCGTATGAAGGTAAGAGGGATTATTAGTTCGGTCCAAACCGGAAGCAAAAATCAGCAAAAAAGATTTTGATTCAATAGTTATTTCCGGAAAAGTCCATTTAGAAAGTGAAGATGCATCATCCGAAAGATGCCAACCGGAAATATTAACCGGTGAATCGCCTGAATTATAAAGTTCTATCCAATCATAACGCTGACCGTCTTCAGCGACAATCCCTGTTTCATTATTGGCTAAGATTTCGCTTATAATAACATCAGCACAGCAATTACCTGTCCAGATTAAAGCTGCCGCGCATAAAAATAAAGGTATCAAAAGTTTTTGTGTCATATTTCCCGCATTTAGTATAATTTATATAATTATATTATAGTATATATACCGATTTGTGTCAATTGCCGTGCCGGGTTTTGATAACCGTCGGGCACGGCTGAGGAAATTAGTTTTCAGGAAAAAACTAATTTATGGTCAAAATATTTTTGCATATCAATTATTTGCTAAGCATAAGAATATTAAGAGTACGTGCTTTGGACTCCAAAGCACATATTTGCCGTTTGCAACCTGGCACGACTTTTGATATATTATTATTGGCAGTGCCGGAATGAAATAAAAACTCGCGAGGTTAATTGATGAAGAAGTTATTTTTTACAACTCTTATTTTTCTCTTCTTATTTCCTAATGTCACTCTTGCAGGCAAAGGTGAAATTAATTTCATTGAAACCGATGTTGACCTCAGTTCGAACGGGTCTGCTGCAGTTGCGTATACAATTCAATGGAAAGTTCTTTCCGGAGAGTTTCATGGTTTTTATTTTCAAAAAAGCCGAAAGTTGAGAGTTAAAAAGATATCAGATAAGTCTTACGCAATTGACTCCGACAACAACAAGTATTCTCTTGATATTACATCTACCCGTGACAGAAAATGGGATATTGTTCTTGCAAACGGCACAGGTATTTCGCGTGAAAATATTACTTATGTCTTTTATTTTATGACAGATTTTGCGAAAGCGGGATACGTTTCAAAAACCACTTCTCCTCAAGGAGAAAAACTTGTTGTCTTCAATTGGTCTCCATCTGAATTTGACGAAGCTTACAATCAGACACATTACACACTAAAAGTTTTAACTCCTCTAATAATACCCGACGACGAAGGCGCGCGAGGATATGTCAATTCTAGTCAGCTTATTCTTACTGAGAAGTGGGTTAACGAGAAATTTTTAATAGATTACAAACGCGGACCGGGAAACCGTCTTCAAGTTATTTTCCACAAAAACAATCCCGGAAATAAATTTAATATGCGCGTACAGTTTTATATGCCTGCTGAATGGTTTAAGTTATCAGTTGCCAAACGAAAGGTTACCCATTATAACAACGCAGACAAAAATATTATTCACACAGCTGAAAAGCAGAATAAAACGAACAAGACATTTTTGTTTATTGCATTAGGTGTTGTTTTGTTTATCTATTTGTTGATCACATTAGGTAAGCACAAATCAATGGTTAAAGCTTATAATGGACTTGATGATGTCCAATGGGATAAGCTCGATTGGACTCCGCCAAAACTTATTCTTTCAAATTTTCGTAAGCCGGGCAAAATTTGCGAAGATCTTACATCTATTGAAGCGGCTTTTTACCTCAGCATTCCACTAAAGAAAATCATAAGTGGAATTGTTGATTCGTTTGTCACGCAAGGCTGGCTGGAAGTCATTTCTGAGTCCCCTCTCAAAGTTAAGACTTTGAATTTTCCTGACATGAGCAACATTAATACTTACGAACGTATGCTCTTTTATTCTCTTTCAAATGACGGTGTTTTTTCTCAGAATGAACTTGAAAAATTAATGAATACTGCAGTAGAAAATATCCGCCGGAAGGCTTGGGATGCTGATATCGAAGCAACCAAGAATTATTATTCTGATAGAATCGAGGAATGGATTGAAGGAAAATCAAAAGAAGATCCTGAACTTTCAAATATCAGAAATCAAAATTCCGATAATAAATGGTTTTACTGGTATTACAGTAACCGCCCCTTTTACAGCCGGAATTATTATTATAAAGAAGATCCGTATAAATATGAAAATGCAATACCGATTGACATTGACCACATTGTTCAGGGATCGTTTAGCACCGATCTCGTGTTAGATATGAACGTATGCCACGATGCCTGCCATTCCGCCTGTCATTCTGCCTGCCATTCAGCGTGCCACTCTGCATGTCATTCAGCGTGTCACTCAGCATGTGTTAGCGGAGGTTCGCATTAAACATAGGAGCAGAAAAGGGTGAATGTCCCGCCGATCTTGTGTCGGCGGACATAGAAATTGTGGCTCCGTGTAACAACGAGGAATTAGCGAACAACGCCAACGGCTCGCATTGCTCTCTGGCAGCTACATTGCAAAAACAAATACTGTATTGGAAGAGTACACTCGTTTTTACACAGAGCCAAAATTACGAAGGATCAGTATGAAAGTGGAAATAAAGGATACTGAAAATAATCTCGAATGGGTTGATGAATTTATTACCCGTGTAAAACCGTATATTTTTGTACGCGCGGAGGATAATTTACTCATAAAGCGTCCTAACAACGCGCAGAAGCTTAATCCAACGGGAGCCAAAATATTAAAGTCACTTCTTAACGGCGCGAAAATAGAACAGATTTTAGCAAAGGTAAAATATTCACAGGAAAA
Organism: bacterium; assembly: GCA_029933535.1. Taxonomy (GTDB): domain Bacteria; phylum Auribacterota; class UBA3054; order UBA3054; family B51-G9; genus B51-G9. The sequence continues at coordinate 6,952 of JAOZNZ010000166.1, forward strand.
GATTAATGATATTTCTAATTTTATGCTCGCTGTACGTCATAGTCTTGAAGGAAATCTCAATGAATTTTCTATAAATCCCGCTGTTGAAATAACTCCTTTTAAAATGGAATTCAGCGATTACCCTGTTCTGTCA
>JAOZNZ010000824.1 GCA_029933535.1 bacterium
ATTCCCCCGCGACAGTGCAAAGGATTTTTGGTCGCGGGAAAAACTAAGCATACGCTTGACTGTACAGTATTCACAATGGTTTTCTCGCAATTTTTATGTCCACCGACGCAAGGTCGGCGGGACATTTCCCTTTTCAAGCAGCCCCTCATTCGGGGCTGCTTGAAAAGGTCGAGTAAGCCGCACGTCCAAATAAGTAATAAAAAAACAGGAAACCAAATATGAATAGACGAGAGTTCATAAAAGTAACAATGGCCGGCTCCGCAGGATTGGTGTTGAGTCCACAAACTACGTTCGGCCTGAAGAACAGTTCCGGGAAGAAACCAAATCTTCTTGTTATCATGACAGATCAACAACGCTGGGATGCACTAAGTTGCGCGGGAAACAGTATCTTACAGACCCCGAACATGGATCGGTTGGCAAAAGAAGGGGCGAGATTTGGCCTGTGCCACTCGCAGTGTCCGGTTTGCGGACCGGCTCGCACTTCGCTTTTGACCGGATGTTGTATTGAGACGACACAATGTCATACGAATATGGATGCGAATGAAAAGAATATATCCGCTGTCAGACCATTGCGAACCTACGATGAAATTCTTTCCGATGCGGGATATTGCACGGAATATCATGGCAAGTGGCATGCGCCCTTAAACTATTCGAATAAATATAAAAACAAGGTCATTCGCAGTGGAGGGCCGTCTAGTTATTACGCTTTCTGCGATAAGTACTATCCGGTTCCTCCGGCGAAAGCGGGACAGCTGATTGATACCACATGGAGTCGCTATCCTTATACTCCTAATCCTTTGGATGCCCGGTATGTATCCCCGGGACAGCCTCCACGGAAACTGAAACGTCCTCTTGTACAACCCGACAGTCACGGAATTTCTGAAATACCTGATGGAGCTTCGGTCACAGCTTTTCAGGCGCAAGAAACGCTGAAGGCCCTTGATCGTCTAAAGGATGGACCTTTTTCCTTAACCTGCTCTTTCCACTTTCCGCATTCCCCCATGCTACCGGGCAGATCCTATGCTGAAATGTATAATCCGGATAAAATGCCCGTTCCTAAAAGCCTGAACGACCTAATGGACAATAATCCATACCGTGCAGCTAATGGGCGGCTTAGGCTTCCAGAATATAGCGATCCGGTAAAAATAAAGTATATGGTGGCAAACTACTATGCTTTGATAAAAGAAATTGATGACGCAGTAGGAAAACTATTAGATAAACTGGATGAACTGGGCTTGTCGGAAAATACAATGGTGGTCTTTACCTCTGATCATGGTGAAATGCTTGGTGCGCACGGCATGCGCGAAAAAAATCTTTTCCTGGAAGAATCCGTGCGAGTACCTCTGCTAATCCGTTTTCCCGGCCGAATAAAACCGGCATCCGTTATCCCCGAACCGGTCTCGCATATCGATCTGTTTGCAACGATTAACGATTATCTCGGAGTCGGTGATCATCCGTCCGATGGAATCTCATTACGTCGTCACATTGAGAAAAAATCATCTTCACCGGATAACTTTGTTGTATCGGAATGGAACTGGCCAAATTTTAATCCGGCGAATATCATGATTCGTACTTCAGAGTGGAAGCTGATGATGCCTTATGATAAGGAGTCAACTTCTCCCAACGCACTGTTTAACCTGAAGGATGATCCGTACGAAATGAATAATCTGATCGGATCAAATCCGGCTCGGAATAAGTATAAAAAGCGTACAGAGATCCTACGCTCAAAACTAATAGCCTGGTGCAAACGAACAAATCATCCGTATATCGAGGATATTAAAAAGCGAGTGCTGATTTAATG
>JAOZNZ010000825.1 GCA_029933535.1 bacterium
GCAAATTTAATTGATTATCGGGATGAAAACCACGTGCTTTCAACTCTTGGCTCAACATACGGTGTTGAGGCAATTTGCTTTAATGAAATTCTCGCTAATGATGAGACATATTCAGTTGATCCCTCTTATGCATTTGCTCCCTGGTTAGATAATGATAAAGATTATTGGATCGATAATTGCGGTAGCGCGGATGGAAAGAGAATGTTTTATTTTGTTGATATGATTTATGACGCTCAACCTGATGACCCACAGAATTCTTATATAATTGATCCGCGCAGAGCATGGAGAATTAACAAAAATAAAAATATTGGAAATCTTAGAATAGCCGGTAATGTAACAATAGATTTCCCAAAAACTATTGGTAAATACGGCAAAGTTACTAAAATAACACCTTTAATCAGACAGCCACTTCCGGCAAATCTACCGGGCAATAAAACTTGGAGCAGATGGAATACTCCGGGCGCTGTCATTGGCGATTCAAGGTCACTGGAAAGCCTGCACAAAAATCTTTTGAAAGTGTTGGGGAACCTTGGCAGCAGAGATGGCGAACGACCAAAATTTCCGGAAAATTATTTTAGAAATTCTCTGGCTATGGTTTATCAATGGTCGGACAATCTTGAAGACCCGAAAACTCAGCATTCAATCGGATGTTTCAAAATATTATCAGGTGATCAGGACTCAATTACAATTAGTAAAAAAGAATATTATTCAGGTGAAAGTTTTGAGTCGCGTATGACTCTTGCAGGCATGACTAACGATTATGATTTAAGTGTTACAATAAATGCCTGGAGCCCCGGTTATCCTATCGCATGTGTTGACAAAGCTAACAGATCTTATTTACTCCGTGCACGACGGCCAACTGCGGGCAAATATTTTAAAATTGCAATTGGACGTCCGTCGAAAAATCGTTATACAAGAGGCTATCCTGATGACCTTGGAGTATCCGGATATGTCAATGGTAAATATACCAGTGATGAGGATTTAACACGACAGTGGATTTGTAATGATGGCAAACCGATTAGAACAAAAAGTGGCGGTTGGATGGAAATTATGCTGACTTCTTCTCCTGAAGTTAAAAGACAGGGCGATAATAAACAATATGTATCATATTTCAGAGTAATTGCACCCGAAGTTATTGAAATGTATAACGCGTCTGCAACACCCATTTCACTTGCAAACTGGAGAGTAATTTGTAACACGGGAAGTCTTGCAACTCAAATTGGAAGAATTCGCAGCACGGAATATTATGATCAGAAATTAAGGCGTGGAATTGTAGATAACAATCCGGTTGTTCAGCCTCGAGGGCATTTTTATCTTGTAAATGATAAGGAATTGTTTGACTCAAACTATGGTAACGCGGATAATAAATGGGGCTCTTCAGCTGATGAACAAATCCCGGTATTCCAAATGGATGAACAGAACTGGGGAGTAACTTACAAAATTAAAAGCACAAGAAATTCTTATGGTGAAGGCCCCAATAAAAACAGATGGGGCTATTCTATTATCATTGATGATAAAGGACTCGATAAAGAAATTTTTAATCTCGAAACTATTAAATTCGTTGATAAAGAAAATGCGGACGATCCAGATTCATGGAATAATCTTTTCGCTCCGGTATTGTCTTATTTCATCTTTAAAGAAAATGAAATCTTTATCAGACCTATCGGCAATGATAAAGATATTCAAAGCGGTAAACTTGTCGGGAAATCAATTATGGTTATTGGATTACCGCATAGCGGAGGAATTGTTTCTTTAACTTTAAAAAATGAATATGATCAGGTGTGCGCGAGAACTGTTGATT
>JAOZNZ010000167.1 GCA_029933535.1 bacterium
CGGAGACAATTTGATTTGCTTCAAAGCAAAAGGTGATTCAAATACACCGCAAATAGCTGTCGAATTACAAGAAAATGACGGATCTCGATGGTTCGCAACTGTACCGGTTAATACAAATTGGCAACATGTGTTTCTACCGGTTAATTCTTTCAAGTACTGGCCTGAATCGCCTACAAAAGAAAAACGCGGCGGGAACAATGATAAAATACAACCCGAAAATGTATGCCGCATTAATTTCGGGTTGTCAACTTCTCATACCCCGTATTCGGCTACCGAAGCGCGACATGAATTCTTTGTTTCTGAAATAGGTACCGCGAGCGATCCGGTATTATCAGAAATTTTTAACGAAACTGAAAACTCGCCGGTCTTTGAAACTATTTCTCCTTCTTATAAAGTTTACACATTAACCAATATCGTCAAAGCCGTATCGGTTGCGCCCTGGCAAACAACTAACAGCGCGACAAAAAGTAAATATAAAGTTCCGCGCCACGGTGTTTCACCAATACCACGCACTCAGGGTCGCGGCTTTGAGCGGAAACAAAAATACCGCTGGATTAGTTTGGTTGACGCGATGGACGCCAATAATCATCGGCGAGGATCGCTTTTTTGGTTGCTGCTTAATCAGAATTCCCCGCTTTCAAATTCCTGTTTTGTAGGTCTGGCTTCATCTGAACCTGAATTTTTAAATTCAGCAGCTGTCACAGATACACTCGGCAAAACACTTGACCGCTTGAACAATGGTTTGCTTCTAATTGATGCCGGTGCAAATCATTTTTCGGTTTGGCCGGGAGAGAAAATTGAATTAGGGGCAAATTTGCTGCGCTTCCACAAAAATCCTGAGCATACTGTTTTACGGTTTACTGTTGAAAAAACTGATGGTTCTATCGCGTTAAATCGAGAATTTAAAGTTGATTTTCAAGACAAACAAAACTTTGTAACTAATTTCATGTGGACTGCTCCAAAACTTGAAGAAGAAGTTTTGCAAGTGAATGTTTCTGTTTTGGTAAATGGGAAACTTGTAGATAAAATTACCCACGATCTGGGAATTTTATACACGGACTCAAATAACAAAAATAATTTTGTTAAAACTAAAGGAAATCAATTTATTTTAAATGGAAAACCATGGTACCCTGTCGGCGTTAATTATTGGCCTGCTTATGTTTCCGGTGTGGATCCTAAAGACTTTTGGGCCGGATGGATTAGCCGCAGCTTTTACGAGCCGGAAGAAGTTGAACGTGATTTAATCCTAATGGAAAAAATGGGCATCAACATGCTCAGTATTCAAAGTTTCAGTTTAGAAACTTATCGCAATTTGTTAGATTTTTTACGCAGATGCGATGCCCATAATATTAAAGTTAACCTTTTTATCGGTATGGCATCGCCGCTGAATCTAAATGAAAAATCCATACGCCAATATATCAAAAACGCAAAGCTGGCTTCTAATACTACTTTATTTGCTTATGATATAATTTGGGAACCCGGGAATTATGTGTTCAATAAAGATAATCGACATAAATGGGACAAAGATTGGAAAAAATGGATCTGTGATCAATACGGTTCCATCATCGCCGCAGAAAAAGATTGGCTGTTTTCCGTGCCGCGAGATAGCAACAGAAAAGTTACTTCCCCTCCCGATAAATACTTTCGCGAAGACGGTGAATGGAGGGTGATGATGGCGGCATACCGGCGATTTATGAACAATCTTATGAGCCGAAAATGGAATCGCGCGTGTAGCGCTTTGCGGAAAATTGACCCAAATCATCTTATCAGTTTTCGACAAGGCAATACTCTGCCGCATGATTTTACTTTTACCGCTACATCAAAACATATTGACTTCATTTGCCCGGAAGGTTACGCAATAAAAAACAATGAAGACGGTTATAACTCTGCTGGTTTTATTACTCGCTTTGTCCATTTTACCACCGGCGGCAAACCAATTCTATGGGCTGAATTCGGTAAACATGTTTGGGATAAAAATCGTATGCGCCCTTCTGAAAAACTTATTAAAGAACAAGGTGATTATCATAAGAAATTTTATAAAATGGTTTTAGAATCCGGCGCTAACGGATTGACCCCCTGGTGGTGGACGGGCGGTTACAGAGTAGATGAACAAAGTGATTATGGTATCATTGAACCCGATGGAAGACTGCGAAAAAGCGCTCACTATCTTGCAAAATACGCTCCGTTAATCAAGACTCCGCGCAAATGGCCGGTCGCTGACAAAATGCTTGAAATTGATCTCGACAAACATTCCGGCGGTTATTGGTTTTTGTGTTTTAACGAAGGAAAAGACGCATATCGCGAAGCAAGATTACTGAATAAAAATCTCGGGATAAAAACACGCGGCTCCGGCACTACTTCTGTCTCAACACCGCTTATTGCAGTGGGAAATCGGCCTTACAACGGACATAATCCACCAAAATATCTTGACGCGGAATTTAATTGGTTCAAAGTTTTTGATGCTAACGGCAACTGGACTAATGCTGTGAATGGGAGTATAATAGAAGTATCTGCTGATAAACCGGTTCGCGTTAAAGTATCTCTTGGCAATATGCAGGAAGCTGCCTGGATTCCACCGGCACAAACAAAAAATCGGCAAGGCGGTGTTGTTCTCACTTCAACGGATCATTCTGACATATTGTTTCGTCAACCGATTGCTAAAAGTGTTCCATATCTTGGCAACGCTGACCTGGGAGAATTTATTCTTTGTAAGCCGCCTGAAAAAGCGGTGAAAGTTGAAGCACGAATGCAAGCGGAAGGACGCTGTGTATTTGGTGAAATCCGACGTTTTATTTTAAAACCAAGTAAGCCGCAATCCCCTCTTAATCCCCTCTCGAGAGGGGTGGCGCGCGTGCCCCGCGTATGCTGGGGTAGCGACGGGGTGTGTTATAGGGGTGCCCGATAGGGCGGGGGGTGTTATCCGATGCGTGAAATTAAGTTTATGCAAAAAAGTAAATGTCCAACCGCCCTTGCGGCGGTGAATATAAAAATTGCTATTAAAAACTGGAGGGACGCTGTCCTCAGCGTCCTAAAATTTGATAAATCTTGATACGTAATAAAATTATATTAGGTCGTTGAGGACAACGATCCTCCAGAAAATTAACAAATACTAAAAACCAAAAAATGAAAAAAATACTTATTATTACTGTTCTGTTTTTGATGTGCGTAAATTCTTACGCTGCAATTTCTACTAACTGGACAAGCGGCGGCCTGGAACCAAAATCTTCAGGTGACGGCTTGTATAATCTTACAACCTACGGTGGTTATGATGTGCTTTCACAAACTGGCGCAATAAGTAACAACCGATATTTGTATACAAAAGTTTTACCGGATTTTGATGCTCTTTTCAAATATCCCGAAAGCAACGCTTCTGTTGAATTTACTCTTTTTGATGATGTTCCCGGACAGATTTTGTTACAATACTCTGATCAAGAGTATCCTTATCAAACTGTTCCTTCAGCCGCTAATCTTATTGGCTCAAAACAATGGACTAATGTCAGTTTTGATTTATCTCTTCCGACATTTAAGCATGAACAAAATAACGGAACTGATTTTCGAACTGTGCGCAGCGCTGACGGAACTCCAAATATAATTATAAGAGAAATTAAGGTTACACAAGTTCCATTAAATGAACCAACTGAAACACAACCAACCGCGACAAATATTTTTACTTTTCAAGCTGATAAAAATAATCTGCCGGTTCAGCCTGTAGATGATGATTTGGCTCAATCTCCGGGCGCAACAAATTTATTGACAGGAAGTATGCACCCTGCATGGACTCCTAACAATTTATATAAATATCTTTTTAACGCCACAAGCGATGGAGGTTACGGGGTTGGTTATACTTCGGATGGAAAAGTTTTATTCAATGATAACCAACTGCAAATAAGCAAAACTATTCTTGATGCCCCGGCAACAATTAATGAAATCCGCGTGTTTGGCGGTGGACATGGCGATGGACGTTGTTTTGTTAACTGTAAAATCTATTTTTCTACTGACGGAAATATTTATAAACGATTTATTGTGCCTGGAACGACAAACCTCCTCATCGGCAATGGAAATGGTGATGATATTAATAATTATACCGCTAATATTGCTAACGCAATGGGAAGAGTTTATTGTTCTGACGGTTCTCCACTCGCTGAAAATATAAGATATATTAAGTTGGTTTTCCGGCCTGCTTCCACTTCGGGCAGTATAATGGAATTATATCCGAGTACTGATGCGATTATGAGTCCTGTTGTTCGCGAAATTGATATTTTGGGTACTTCAGAACCTTCAAAAGCAACATCCGCAAAACCTTTTGATTTAGATGAGCATATTATCAGTACCAGCTTTTTTCATTGGTATACTGCTACTTCCGGACAACTTAGCAGCCCATGGATGGCGAGCGATGGGCGAGAAAATTGGACTGGTGAATCAGGCTGGTGGAGAACTCAAATCAAACAGGTTATGCTTGCAAATATTGATGTCTTATATGTTCATTTAATTCCAAGTATGGAACAACAAAGAATTAATCTGTTTCGCGCTTTGGCCGAAATGAGATATGATGGATACGATGTGCCTAAAGTTGTGCCGTTTTTAGATCCGATTATTACATGGAACCCAAATTCCTATAGTTTAGCTATAGAGTCAAATAGAACTATGATTGTTGATCAATACATTCGATTTTTTAATCAATATTATTCCGTTAATACTGATGAATATGCAGATGATTATATTGGGATAATTGACGGTAGAGTTGCTTTGGACACTTGGCATCTCGGTAATAATTTTACAAGTATTTCAAGCTTCCATAGAAATCATATGGAAGATCCGCTTGCTGCAGAATTCGGTGCCGAACACCCGATTTTTAATAATGGTATTTATCAAATAACAACGGAATCAGGAAATACGTTTTCGTTTGCTGATGAGCAAGTACGACAGTTCCAAAGTCAGGAATATAGCCATGTAACTGATTATAATGGTATTAAATCCGACCAGTTAAAACCGGGGTATTGGGACCAAAATGTCAGAGACCCGGGCACTTGTTTTAAAAGAGATGGCGGCGTTCATTATGCTCATGCCTGGGCTACTTATCCGGATGCTTTGACTGTTAAACGTGTCTATATCGAAAGCTGGAACGAATATGATGAAGGCTCCGGAATTTACTCCGCTAACCCAACTCAAATATATAGAAGAGCTTCAAATACAAGTACTGATGACTGGTCGCTGACTGACGATCCTCTTGAATACATTAAAACAACTTTCAATGCTGCCAGAACATTCAAGCGATTTGAATTTATTCCCAAAGATTCTAAAATTATTTGGCATAATATGCCTACAAATATGATTGCAGGACAAACAAATCACTGCACTGTTTATGTTAGAAATACAGGATTCGATTTGTGGACTTCAAGTAATAATTATAAATTCGGACAAGCGGATACAGATACTGATATTTTCGGTCCGGGAAGATACTATTTTAATGATAATGAAAATGAAACGGATTTATATCTCGGCATTTTTAAGGGTCGACCTGTTAAATTTGATGTTGAAATTGTAGCTCCTAATTACAGCGGTATATACGAAACACATTGGAGAATGCTGCAGGAAGGGGTTGAATGGTTTGGTGAAGAAATGACTAACACAATTTATGTCTTCCCAATTCCAGAACCGGTTACTATTTATTATTTATCTTTCTTCATCTATTTTTTATTAAAAAGAAAACAATAATATAATATTTTCTAACCACATAAGGAACATAAGAAAACATAAGTTTAAAAGATTAATTTCTTTTTTTACCACGTTGCCATGCCGGTTTTTGATTATTTACAGGCATGGCTGAGTAAATTTGATTTCGCATACGCAGGACGCTTATGCGAAATCAAATTGAATTTTTTGGCATTTGATTATTATTTAATGATTTAACGATTGAAAATCAATAAATAGAATTTGAAATTAATCATTTTGCCACTAAATCATTTTGCTTTAAAAAATATTAATATTTAATCGTACTCCCCCTAAATCGTACTGCAAATAAATGAAATTAGTATTTAATCGTACTGCAAATAAATCGTACTGCAAATAAATGAAATTAATATTTAATCGTACTGCAAAAAATGAATTATGAAAAATTTACTCACTATTTTATTAACTTTTTTCTTCTTAATTAACTCTACCAACCTGATAGCTGGAAATATGAACAGTTTACACGTAAGCAAAAATAATCGTTTCTTAGTTCACAAAGACAATTCTAAATTCTTTCCTGTAGCCGATACAGCATGGAAAATAGCTTGGAAATTAAATCGCGATGAAGTAGAAAAATATCTGCAAACCCGGAAAAAACAGAAATTTAATACTATCGCTTTAGTTGCTTTTCCAATGGATATTCATTTGGATAACATTACTACCAATGTATTTAATGATAAACCTTTTGAGTTTAAAGATGGAAAATATAATCCGTTAAAACCAATTGTTACTTCAGGTAAAAATTACAAAAAATCTAAAGAATATGATTATTGGGATAATCTTGATTATATAATTGATTCCGCTCAAAAAAAAGGCTTATATGTGGTTATTTTACCTTCGTGGGGCGGTGGTGTGGCAGGAGCTTATGGCAGCGGTAAAAAAACTTCCGAACTTATTTTCAACGAAACAAATGCGTTTAAATATGCTGAATGGCTTAGCAAACGCCTTAAAAATAAAAAAAATATTATTTGGATGCTGGGCGGTGATCGAAGCGCCGTATATGGCAAAAATGATTATAGAGCCGTATTTAGAGCAATGGCAAAGGGAATTAAAGCCGGTTACGACAAAAAACCGGTTCTAATCAGTTATCACCCTCAAAAATGGGCACCTAATTCTTCCGAATGGTTTCATGATGATAAATGGCTTAGCTTTAATTCCGTTCAGGATCAGCCAAGTGATCAAATAAAATCAATAGAGTATGATTATAATTTATCACCTGTAAAACCGACTTGGCTTTTTGAGGGCGGGTATGAAAAACGTGGCGGCGGAAAAGAAATCTATACTGATTGGCAAGTGCGGTTTCAATCTTATCAAACTGTTTTTGCTGGTGGGTTTGGCGTTACTTACGGCCA
>JAOZNZ010000826.1 GCA_029933535.1 bacterium
CAAAGAAGTCGAACCTTCCAATAATCGGAAATCGGTATCGGAATAAAACATAGGATTATTAGTTATAATTCCATTAATAATGTTTGTCCAACCATCGATACAATTATAAAAATTTTCACTTCCGGAATTAAAATAATCTTCTACATTATTATTCCATAAAATACAATTTACAACTATACCGGTATAAGAATAAACGCCCCCGCCGCTCCAATCAGATTTATTATTTGCGATTGTACAATTTTGGAGTGTAGCGCCATGATTATAAGCACCGCCACCATGTTGTGTCGCGCGATTAGCATTAATCAGACAATTTTCTGCGAGTGTATTAATATTTAACATAATTCCGCCGCCTGCTTTGGCAAAATTATTACTTATTATATTTCTTCTGAAAGTGCATGGATTTTCTATATAAACTCCGCCTGCGCTTTCTACCGCCCAATTTTCCGCTATTAAGCAATTCTGAATAATACTGTCATTTTTACAGTAAATCCCAGCGGCAAATCCCGCTGTATCATTATCAATAATATCACAATTATCTACTGTGCCCCCCGAAATAAAAATTCCACCGCCGTGTTCATCGGCATAATTATTAAAAAGTGTACAATTTTGTAATTTACCATCGTCAGCGCAATAAACACCGCCACCAAAACCAAGTGAAGAACTTTTATTAATTGTACAGTTGGTTAATATGCCACCTCCATTAAGATAAACCGCGCCACCATTACCGTATGAATAATTTGTATTAAAAGTACAACTAATAAATTCTCCGTCTAAATAACAGTAAGCCGCTCCGCCTGAATAACCGGAATAATTCAAATCAAAAGTACAGTTAGAAAGTTTACCGCCCTTATAACAATAAACCGCCCCCCCTTTTGAAGAGTTAGCAGAATTACGCGTAAACGAGCAATTTTCTACAGTTCCTCCCTGATAACAGCAAACCGCTCCGCCGTAATTTGTACTTGAGTTATAAGTAAATTCACAATCACGAATAAGCCCACCACTAAAAACAACAATCGCTCCGCCTTTTTCTTCGCTAAGCGAGTTGTAATTAAATACAGAATCCAGCACAGTGCCTCTGGAACCAAGATATATAGCACCACCCCAATAATCGGCAGAATTATGCGTAAAAACACAGTTGCTAACTATACCGCCTTCAAGAAATGCAGCACCGCCATATATATGTTTATAGCAGTTTGAAATAGTTAATCCGGATATAGTTGTATTATCATATAAGTAAAAACATCTGTTTGTCGCACCGCCGTCAACAACGACTTTTTCATAACCATTTGCACTAATTATAATTCTGTTATCCCTAATTTCAATCTGATTTGTAGGATAATATGTTCCATCGCCTATTAAAATCGTGTCATCAGCTCCTGATGCGGTAACCGCGGCTTGAATTGTTGTTGCAGCATTAGCCCATGAATCATACGGTGGAACATTCGCTCCTGTTTTAGAGACATAATTTGTAGCTGCCGTTAAATTTAAAGCAGCGATTAAAATTGTAAAGCAGATTGTAGATTTTGTTTTGTTTTTCATTTTGTTGATTTTTCCTTTTTAATTAAATATTATATATTACTAGTATTTGTTAAAAATGACACGCCAGGAAGCGTGTCTTACTTTTTCGAGTACGACTAAATAGTTTATTGCTAATCCGGCAAGCTGGAAGCTTGCCCTACTATAGATAACCGAGCGCTTTTAACTGCTCAGCGATTTGTTTTTCTTCATCATCAGAAGTGGAAGATTTTTCAGCCGACCATTTAGTTTCTTCAATAATTTTCACAGGATTATCTTCGCGCC
>JAOZNZ010000827.1 GCA_029933535.1 bacterium
GCAGAATTACCGACAGCGGTAACCGCGTTCAAATCACAGCAATTCCGCTGGGCGAAAGGTTCAATACAAACTGCAATGAAACTTATTCCGACGATTTTCCGTTCACGTGATTCATTGATAAAGAAAGTCGAAGCATTTCTTCATCTCACACACTATGTTGTTCACCCGTTGATATTAATTCTTGCTGTTCTCGCGCTGCCTGTTTTATTCTTTTCAAAATACATGCTGCCAATGGAAGCATGGTTTGGTTTACTCGGATTATTCCTTCTCAGTACAATAGCGCCATCTTCTCTTTATCTTTTTGCTCAGCGGGTAATTTACGATAAAGCATGGAAAAAAGCTGTCTTTTTACCTTGGATGATGTGCGTCGGTGTTGGTCTGGCAGTTAATAATTCCCGTGCTGTTATTGAAGCTTTAATGGGAAAAGAAACTCCTTTCATCAGAACTCCTAAAACAGGTGACGCTCCCGCATCATCAGAAAAGAAATATTTCACAAAAACTAATCCGCTTATTTGGCTGGAAGTTATTTTCGGAATTTACAGCGCTGCAGGATTTGCAATCACTATTTTTTCCGGCAGATATTTATTAGGTTATTTCATGCTGATCTACACTATCGGCTTTCTCTTCATCGGAATATCTTCGCTGATCGAAAGTAAACAATTCGCAACTGTTAAAGCATAGCTTGTCGGGACGGTTAAAATTATCGTTTGTCCCGACTGAGTAAATTTCCTCTTCCGAGCAAATTGAATTTTCTGCATTTGGCATATTTCATTAGATTTATTAAAATTATTCCGTGTATATTCGTGAAATCAGTGTCAAAAGATTTATTGAATTTTTGATTTACATCCGCAGAATATATCTTCTACCTCTCTTAATAATTGCCCGGGAGAAGCGTTATTCCACGGCTGCGCTTCAATCAATGCCGGAAAATCATAATTATATTTTGTGATTTCTTTTGCAAGAGCCGGCCAATTAATTGTTCCGTAAGGCGGAGGAAGATGAATATCTCTCATGCCGTCATTATCGTGAAAATGAAAAGCGATAATTTTTGCACGCATATTTTCAAAAGCAATCAAAGCGTTTTCTTTTCCTATGTTCGCGTGACCGGTATCTAAACACGCTCCAAAGAGCGGAGAATCAAACTCGTCCACTATTTTCATAATAGTTGAAGACAAATCTCCTACATGTCCGGGCGGCATATTTTCGAGTGCCATTTTAACGCCGTTTTTTTCAGCTATAGGTAATAAAGTTTCGATACTTAACCGCAGTTTATCGAGTCGTTTTTCTTCATCGTTTTTCAAAATACTGCCGGGATGGACTATCACACATTTTATTCCCGCAATTGCAGCTCGGAAAAGAAGTTCTTTAAAAACGGCAACGGATTTAGTTCTTTTTTCAGTATTCAATTGCGACAGATCATTATCACCGCCAAACGGAGCGTGAGAGGAATAAAACTCAATTCCCTCCAAGCGAAATTTCCCGGCAATTTCACCGATATTTTTTTCGTCATAATTTAAAAGAAAATTCGGACCTGTTTCGATTGCATTAACGCCCTGAATTTTCAAAAAGTTTATTGATTCGATTGAAGGATTAATTATCCATTGTGAGTATGCAAATTTCATAATTTTATATTTATTCCCCCTTTTCTAAAGGGGGTTAGGGGGATTTCTTTGTTAAGTGTCGCTCGGATGAAATTATTTTGCAGTAGCAAAAAAATTTATAGTGTTAGTTTTTTCCATGCTTGTTTTTATTTGTTTCTTCTCGCAGGATAGAGTATAACAAAAAAGCATAACTTTGTT
>JAOZNZ010000828.1 GCA_029933535.1 bacterium
CATTCCACGGGGCGAGGGAAAGTGGGAAATTCATAATTGCTTTTTAATTCCCCTCTTGTCAAAGATCCGCCGAAGTGGAATGGAATAATGGATTAGTTGAACACCGACACCGAATACTTCTTTACCATAATTGAAATTTTATTAAATTTCAATTAACCGAATACCATTCCGGCTTTGCCGGAATCAGGCCTCTGCGAGGCCGGCTACAGCTCTTTCAATTCCTTTTCCGCGCGTTTAGCGTAGGAAGTATTTTTGTATTTTTTTTGAATCTTTTCCAGAGTATCACGTGCTTCTTCTTTATCACCGGAGTTCTGATAAGCTTCAGCGAGGGCAAATCGCGCATTCATCGCCCTGCTGCCGTATTCATGTTCACGCAAAAATTCTTTACAGGTTTTCACAATATCTTCTGCTGTTTCTTTAGCTTCATCCGAGCGATGAGCATTTTTATAGGTTTCAGCAATTTTATTTTGATAAGCGAGCTGATCTTCCCATTTCATTGGATTATCCTGAAGGATTTTTTCATAAACTTTTACCGCGTCATCGTATTCCCCTGATTTTGCCAGACAATCAGCTTCATTGTCATTTAGTTTTCTTATTTCAGATTTATTTTTTGTAATTTCTTTTGCCCTTTTAATATTGCGGAGTGCGTCGTCATACATTTCAGCCAATTGATAAATTTCGGCTGATTGTTGGAGTTCATTTTTTAGATCCCCGGAATTATCTTTTTTTATTTTTCTTACAAGGTTATCAACAATTTTTTCTTTATCGCCTGATTTAACGGCAGTTTCTATCAACTTCTTTTTATAAAATCCTTTTCTATAATTTCTTAAATTCTTGTCGCTCATCACTTTGCTGTACAATTCAATTGCATTGTCATAATCACCTGATTCAGCGAGAATTCCAGCTTTCATCCCGTCAATTTCAGCACATTCGGGTTGTTGATTCACCCAATCTAATGCTTCATAGAGTCGGTTTTCTTTTTTATAAATGTCATAAATTTTGCGAAAATGTTCATTTCTTTCATCTCTTCGGCTGTCATTATAAACATTTTTCAGAATTGACAATGCCTTTTCGTTTTCTCCCACTTCAACATAAAAATCAGCAATATCGGATTTTTCATTGTAAGTAGCGTTATTAGCGATTTCGTCAACATCATCAACCATTTTTTGCATATCGCTTTTCCTGCCAAGTTTTTTATACGAATTAAAAAGAAGTGATATAAAATCAACCTTTTGCAAGGAATATGATTTTTCATAAGCACTTTCAATAACCGGCAACGCCTCATCTTCTTTACCAACTTTAGCGGCGAAATTCATATAATCATCCCAATCAGGATGTTGCAATGAATCATACGGTACAGCATTAAAGGTTTTCCAAGCGGTTTCATTATCACCTGATTCAAGATAAGCGTTTGCAAGTTTTCTACTTAAATAAGATATATATCCATTATTGGCTTTAATATCTTTAAGAAATTTTTGCCCTTCTTTAATTGCGGTTTCATAATTCCCTGCATTAACCGCAAAATCAACAATTTGACCTGCAAGGTAAGCATTATTACCATTAATATTATAATAATCTTTCATTGTTTTGAAAGTCAAATTTTCATCACCGGATTTCTTTACAATTTCAAGCCATTGTTTATATAATTTTACTTTTTCCTTGGCGGTTTCAGTTTGCTCAATCGCTTCTTTAAACAATTTTTCCGAATTATTGATTTTATCATCCGCAGCGTAAAGTCCGGCGGCAATCAACAAATTTTGTGGATTGCGATTTTTTTCAAATAACGAGTTTG
>JAOZNZ010000168.1 GCA_029933535.1 bacterium
ATAGTAAAGTATCCCTCGAAAAAGCTCTTCATAAACGCAGATCAATAAGAAATTATTCAGACAATTCACTTTCAATATCCAATGTTTCTCAGATTCTTTGGGCGGCACAAGGTATTACAAAAAAAAGTGGCGGACTAAGAACTGCTCCTTCCGCTGGAGCTTTGTATCCGATAGAACTCTATATTGCTGTAGGAAAAGTTAAAGGATTATCTCAAGGTCTGTATAAATATAATCCTCAGAAGCATACTATTTTAAAAGTTATGGAAGGTGATATAAGGGAAAAACTCTCAAATGCAGCTTTAAAACAAAGTTGTATCCGGAGAGGAGCTGTAAATATAATTATTGTCGGAGTTTATAAAAGAACTGCAGTTAAATACGGCAAAAGGGCTGAACGATATGTGCTGATGGAATGTGGCGCGGTAAGTCAAAATATTTATCTTCAATCATGTGCTTTAGATCTTGGAACAGTTCTCGTAGGGGCTTTTAATGATGATTCCTTGAAATCTATTCTGAAATTACCTGAAAATGAATACCCATTAGGCATAATGCCGATAGGGAAGAATATAAAAACAGACAAATAAATTGACCTAATTAATCTAATTTCTAATTAACCTAAAGAAACCCCAATGAACAATAAGAAGAAATAAATAAAATTGGTGTTTTTTTAGTATTGGTCATTTATTAGGTCAATTAGATCAATTAGATCAATTAGATCAATTAGAAATTTCATTTCCCTTGCTCAGCATCGTAGTTTTTAATCTTCTCTATCACTTCTGCTTCTGCTTCATCATAAATACTCCTAATAATTTCATCGCTTAAATTGAAAATCCGGTCTCCAAATTCCGTTTTGTCCAATCGATCGAAAAGTCTTTGTTTAGCGTTGATAATATCTTTCCCATAAATGTGATACGAATCGGCATGCCAGTTCATTCTACCTAATTTCACAGGCTTCCCCGTTCGCTTTTCTATTTCGGCAGCAATGACTTCTTTATTGAACATCGTAAATCCGAACATATTCATAAAATTTGCTCCCCAGGCATCGTTGCTTCTGAATCTCACATTGCAGTTCAGCCACCGCACTCCGTCTTCATCTTCAAGAATTCGATACCAAATTGACTGCAGGCATGGAGGGTCATAACAATCAAAATCAATATTCGGCATCCAGGTAATCATCTGCGCCTGTCGCGTGAAAGGTTGGTCACAAAGTTTTTGAATCACTTTTTCTATCTGATCAATCTTAAAATCCCCCGCGAGAACTGTTTTGCCATTCTGAAGTTCATTCCACGAACCGTAAGACGCGAGTCGGCCGTGATAAGTGTATTCCCATCGTGTATCTTCCGGATCATTCATATTTTTTATCCAATGATCTTTTATGCCTTTTACTTCCATTACATATTCTTTAAGATCATCAATTCCGCCCGGAAAAGCTTTGTGAATCATCGGATCGGCAAGCGGCTCCAAAACGGTTATATTCATTGTCGCATCCAGACTTAACGGATCACCGGGCTTATCGTATTGTGTTGGAAATTCTATGCCGTTATTATAAAGTGAAATCAAAGCTTTCTCATATGCTTCGGCGAGAGATTTTTCTTCTACGTTTAGGACGGGAATATTTTTCATGAGTTTTTAGGGTTTGGTTTTAATTATAAATTGTATAAACCTGTAACATTCTAACATAAAGGCACGGAAAAATCAATTTTCAAATTCTAATTGAGTGGTTCATCACCCCACTATTAACCAAGAACTTCTCGCGCTGGGAAGCGCGGCTTACTACTCCACCACTCCACCCTCGCCCCGTGGAAAGTGAAACTATTCCACCGGTGACTCCATCACTCCAAAATATTTCGGTCGCTTCGCAACCGCGCAGTAAATGCCGCTATCGCAGCTTTATTCCTGCACTCCATATCCACTAATCCATTAATCCACCAATCCATTCCTTCCCCCTTGTTGAGCTTTAATCAACCTTTTGGTATAATAACTTTATATTAATTAAAACTGATAAAAATAATATTTAGGTTACTATTTTGAAATTTACTTTTTTGAAAATATTTTTATTTGCTGCCATTATCCCGCTTTGCGGTTGTCAGGTTAAACCTGATGAAACCGTAAATGCATTCTTTGAGGCAGTGGCAGACAAAAATTTGAATAAAGCGGCAACTTTCTGTACAAAATCTTTTCGTGATAAATTTACAAACCTGCCGTCGGCATTTAAAAACTACAACTTCAGTATTAAAAAAATTAATTGGAAATTAAATGATCTTTATGTGAAACAAAATGGCTTTATCGCAGATACTTATGTCTCTATTGAACGCGAATGGCCTATGCCGGCAAGAATTCAAGCTATACTTTCAATTGATCTTATTAAAGAAAAAGGAAAATGGTATATTTCTTCTGTTCAGTCAACTATACCTGAATATATTGAATTTACCACCAAACCGCAAAACGATGACAGATATTTCCTGTTTTCACTTGTGAGACCAAGATGGATAATAGAAAAACATATTAATGAACCCCTGCCGACTTTTGTAAAACAATATGATAAATGCTGCTATTCATGGCTGCATTAATGAAAAAATAAATTATGAAAAAAATTACTTATATTTTCCTGATATTAACTTGCGCTTTAACTATATCGGTTTTTGCTGAAAATAGTGATATAACGCAAACAATTGATAAAATTGAAACGATTGAAACAAATTTAAATCACCAAATCGTATCAATCACCAAATCATCAAATAATATTGAATTGGAAATGGAACCGGAAGATAAATATATTATCAAAATGCAACAGCCTACCGCTCAAACTGTCTCTGTATTTAATGCTTCGGGACGTGGATTCCTTCGCGGCGGCGCTAACCTTGTAACGTGTCCCGCTGAATTAGTGCGCGGTTTTACTTACGAATATACCTCGAGAAAATGGTATGTCGCGGTTGGTTCTTCCTTACTTGCTGCTTTCGGCGGAACAGGTGCGCGACTTTGCGCCGGTGCAGGCGATATAGCCACACTTGGTGCTTTCGGTAATGTTGATTTGGTAGAAGGCTTTCCTGATTATGTTTGGCAGGGAGCATGGGTTTATAAACCACCGGTGGCTGTCCCGACAAAAAGCACCAGCATCCCTGCGGTTCCGGCTGTCCATCCTGAGAAAGATATTATTCCGGGAGTTAAGTCCCGGGTGATAAAAGCAAGGGAGCAGGAAAACATAAATTTTTATGAGAGTAAATTACCTGAATCCGCGGTTTTTTAGTTGGGAAAAATCTTTCATGTTACATAGAAATCTAACTTTAAAACGTATTTATTTAATTGGAGTTTAATAATGAAAATGATT
The DNA here is from genome assembly GCA_029933535.1 of bacterium. Classification (GTDB taxonomy): domain Bacteria; phylum Auribacterota; class UBA3054; order UBA3054; family B51-G9; genus B51-G9. The sequence goes on from JAOZNZ010000168.1 coordinate 3,326, forward strand.
CTTAAAATTAAAATCGTAATCACTTTTCTTATGATCGGTATTGTATCTTTTGCTTATTGCGAAGATGATGACGCATATTTACCTATTGATATTCCTGAAGATGGAATGACTTTATCCAAACAATATCCCGGTAATGAGGGAAAACCGCTTTATCAGCAAACCTTTTCTGATAGCAAAGGTCCTGTTATATCAGGTGATCAGGAAACGATACTTCCGCCAAAAGAAGAAAGAAAATTTGAATCAAAATCCGATGCCGTTAAATTCGGCTTGAAAAGGGGATTCGCAAATTTAACATGCTTTTGGCTCGAAATACCCAGAAATCTGAGCTATGAATTTACCTCAAAACCACTTTCCGCAATAGCTATTGCTCCGTTTTTGGCTATTGGATTGGGCGGTTCCAGAGCAATTAATGGTGCAATGGACGTTTTTTCAGGTGGATTTAACGGTTATAATTCTTATGGCTCTATGCCAACTTACCCGTGGGAAGGTCCATGGGTCGCAAAAGAAACTTCTCATTATTAAAACTTAAGAGGTATTATATGAAAAAAATTATCGCGTTTGTATTGATTCTTTGTCTTGTTACTTCAGCTGTTCCACCGGAAAAAGTAGAACGTATCTACCCGAATGAAATCAATCCTCTACATGCTTATACCCGTGGATTCGTTAACATTGGTACTCTGTGGCTTGAATTACCGAGAAATCTTATTCTCGATGTAAACAAATACCCATTCTTCGGTTTGCTTACCGGCTGTATGAAAGGTGTTTATTTCTCCGGTGCACGCATTTGTTTGAGCTTCGCAGATATCTTTATGTTAGGCACAACAGGTCCAAGCGCTTACAATCCGGATACCTTTCCGGAATATGTCTGGAATTCTTATTGGAATCCTTACGCAATGACTAATTTGCCTCCGGAATACGCAATTATGAAGGCTGAAGCTGATGAACGCGAATCTGACAGTGATAATATAGAATCTTCGTATTAAATAGTTAATAGTTATTGGTTAATGGTTAACAAATAACGAATAACAAATAACGATTAACGATTAACAAATAACAAATAACAAATAACAAATAACAAATAACAAATTTATATGGCTAAAATTACTAAAAACATCGATGACTCTATTAACGTTCCTGATAACCCAACTATTCCTTTTATCGAAGGCGACGGTATCGGCGTCGATATATGGAAAGCAACGAGGATTGTTCTTGACGCTGCTGTTAAGAAAGCATACACCGGACAACGTAAAATCGAGTGGAAAGAAATCCTCGCAGGAGAAAAAGCTTTCGAACAAACAGGTGAATGGCTCCCTGCAGAAACGGTTGAAGCGATCAGTGAGCATCATGTCGCTATCAAAGGTCCTCTTACTACTCCGGTAGGTGGTGGAATCAGAAGTCTCAATGTTACATTGAGACAAGTACTTAACCTTTATGCGTGTATTCGTCCTGTAAGATATTTTGACGGTTGTCCTTCACCGGTAAAAAATCCCCAACTGTTAGATGTAGTTATTTTTAGAGAAAATACCGAAGACGTTTATTCAGGTATTGAATGGAAATTCGATTCACCCGAAGCAGCTAAAGTCAGAAAATTCCTCCGCGATGAAATGGGCTGTAAACAAATTAATGATGACGCCGGTATTGGTATAAAACCAATCTCACGATCCGCGACACACAAACTTGCGCGCATGGCTATTAAGTATGCCATTAAACATAATCTTGATAGTGTCACGATCGTGCATAAAGGTAACATTATGAAGTTTACTGAAGGGGCATTCAAAGATTGGTGCTATGAACTCGCAGAAATCGAATTCGCTGACCAAACGGCTAAAGAATGGGGTGACGAAAATACCGAAGGTAAAATTATTATTAAAGACAGAATCGCTGATGCTATGTTCCAGCAGGTGCTTACACGTCCTGCTGAATACAGCGTGCTTATTACTCCAAACCTTAACGGTGACTATATCTCAGATGCCTGCGCTGCACAGGTGGGCGGACTTGGAATAGCTCCCGGAGCGAATATTGGTGATGATGCCGCGTTGTTTGAAGCTACTCACGGTACTGCTCCTAAATATGCGGGAATGGATAAGGTTAATCCCGGTTCTTTAATTCTTTCCGGCGTTATGATGCTTGAACATCTCGGTTGGAATGAAGCTGCGGAAAAAATCGTTGACGCCATACAGAAAACTATTGCCGATAAAACCGTTACTTATGATTTCGCTCGTTTGATGGACGGTGCAAAAAAAGTTAAATGTTCTGAATTTGCTAATTGTATTGTTGGAAATATGTAAACAAATATGCCCGGATTTTCAAAAGATTTTATTGAAAGGGTTCGACAAGCCAATCCTGTCGAAGCGATTATTCGTGAACACGTTACGTTAAAAAAATCAGGTAAGAATTTAAAAGGTTTATGTCCGTTTCACAATGAAAAAACACCTTCTTTTTCGGTGTCACCCGATAAAGGTTTTTATCATTGCTTCGGGTGCGGAGAAAGCGGCAGCGTTTTTAATTTTCTGATGAAACATGACGGAGTCTCTTTTCAGGAAGCTGTAGAAGAACTTGCTAATAAAGCCGGATTACCTTTGGAAAATACAGGCGGTAATTCTGCCGGAAATCAATTCGCTGCACGGAGAAGACAAACAAAAGACCGTCTGATTTCATTATGCAAATTCGCCGAAAATTTCTTCATTAAATCCCTGCATTCTAACGTCGGCGCTAAAACCAGAGAATATATTAATTCCCGGGGAATTAATGACGACGCTGTTCGCGGATTTAGATTGGGTTTCGCTCCTGATTCATGGGACTCATTGCGAAATGCCGCGAGAAAAGACGGATATTCCGATGATGAACTCGTTCTTGTCGGACTGGCAGCAAAAAATAATGACGGAACAGGCGTTTATGACAGATTCAGGAACAGACTTATCTTTCCTGTATGGGATTTGGCTGGTAATGTTATTGCTTTCGGTGGAAGAGCTTTCGGTGACGACAATCCGAAATATCTAAATCCTCCCGAAACTCCTCTTTACGTTAAAAGTAAAGTTCTTTATCCTATATTTTATACCAAACGCGCGATAAAGAAAAAAGGCTCGGCCATCCTTTGCGAAGGTTACATGGATGCTTTAACACTGGCGCAATTCCGCTTTACTAATGTGGTCGCTTCATGCGGAACTGCTTTAACAACTGCGCAGGCGCACCTTTTAAAAAGATTTACTGAAAAAGTCGTTGTTGCTTATGACGGCGATACCGCCGGACAGGAAGCTGCTATAAAAAGTATCAGCGTTCTTATTGAACAGGGAATAGACGTTTTTATCGCCGCTCTTTCAGGAGGGGATGATCCGGATTCTTTTATAAAATCACACGGCCCGGAAAAATTTCTTGAATTATTGAACAACGCTCAACCGTTTTTTGAATATTTGTTGGATGAGCTGAAGAAGAAAATAGATATCACTACTCCTCAGGGGAAAAGACAATTATGCTATAAAGTTTTCCCCCTCATTGCTAAATTCGATGACAATATTTTGCGTGGTGGTTATATTGACCAACTGGCTGACTTTGTAAATACCGATAGAAACAGACTCGAATACGCCCTGAAAGAATTTACCGCTAAAGAAGCTCGTAAAGAAAAATATAAAACCCCGCGTGAAGAAATTCATGATAAAATTAAACTCGATATTGCTGAAGAAACTTTTATCGCTGCAATTCTATCCAATGATGACGCACA
>JAOZNZ010000169.1 GCA_029933535.1 bacterium
TTTACTGTTGATTATTGAATATTTTTTTGACCTTAGACCTTAGACTTTTGACCTTTGACTTTTGACATTATGATGCTTTTTACTAATACTCAAACTCGAAAAAAAGAAAAATTTATCCCTTTGGACAAACAAAATGTCTCCATGTACACTTGCGGGCCAACGGTTTACAATTTCGCGCATATAGGAAATTTTCGCGCGAATGTCACCTACGACCTCGTAAAACGATGGCTGAAATTTCGTGGTTTCGATGTTAAACATGTTATGAACATAACTGATGTTGACGATAAAACTATTCGTGATTCTATTACCGAAGGGATAACTTTAAAACAATTGACAGATAAATATACTAACGCGTTTATGGACGATTGCAAAACGCTGCGCGTGATCGCACCGGACGTTTACCCTCGTGCAACAGAAAACATCCCTCAGATGATAAATCTTGTGAGCGAACTTATCGACAAAGGTTTCGCATACAAAGCCACTGACAACTGTGTTTATTTTTCCATTTCAAAATTTAAAGATTACGGAAAATTATCACACCTTAATCTGAGCGAACTAAAACAAGGCGAACGTGTTGCTAATGATGAATACGACAAAGAAAACATTTCTGATTTCGCTCTATGGAAAGCATGGTCAGAAAATGACGGCAACGTCAAATGGGATAGCCCATGGGGACCCGGACGACCGGGATGGCATCTCGAATGCTCGGTTATGGCTCGTGAATTCCTAGCTGACACAATTGATATCCATATGGGTGGCGAAGATTTGATTTTTCCTCACCACGAAAACGAAATCGCTCAAAGCGAAGCTGCAACCGGAAAAACTTTTGTTAATTATTGGATACATAACGCATTCCTTCTTGTCGAAGGAAAAAAAATGTCGAAATCCCTCGGGAATTTCTTTACCGCTCGTGATCTACTTCATAAAGGATGGACAGGTAGAGAAATAAGATTTGTCTTGCTTTCATCTCATTATCGCCAACAATTGAACTTTACTTTCGATGGCCTGCACGCGGCACGCAGCGCGCTGCAACGACTTGATGATTTACGCGAAAAGCTCGCTGCCGCTTCCGGCGAAGGCGATACATGCGCTGAAATAACTGCTGCTGTCAACTCCGCAAAAGAAAAATGGATTGCCTCACTTGATGATGATTTGAATATGAGTCCGGCACTTGCGGCATTGTTTGATTTAGTACGCGAAGCAAATAAATTTATTGAGTCCGGTAAAATAAACATTGCTTCCGCAAAGTTAATTTTAGAATTTTTAGATGAAACAGATGAAATTCTTGATGTGAAAAAAGATGAAAATGAAATCCCGGAAGAAATTATCGCTCTCGCCAAAGAAAGAGCCTTAGTACGAAAAGAAAAAAACTGGTCACGCGCTGACGAAATCAGAGATATCTTAAAAGAAAAAGGCTACACTGTCGAAGATACACCTGAAGGTCCAAGAGCGAAGAAGCTATAGTTGTCAGGTGAACTATTTGATTTAAGAACAAGGAACATCGATTTTTGATATTCGATTTATTAACTTCTTAAATCTTAAATCGTTAATCGGTGTTCGGTGTTCGGTTATTGATAACTCAATCAACAAAAAATGTTGATTGAAAAGTACGTCAGTTCGACTCGAACTGACATATAAGCAAAAAAAGAATTCACAAAATTTTTGCAAAAACCTTTTGATAAAATAACTCACTTCGGGTCGAAGTGAGATACACTTTATGGTAAAACTTATTATGAGAATTTATTTAATACTAACTGCAGCTATCGCTGCCACTTCAACCGTTTTAGCACTTCAACCTCCTCGTAAAGGCGAAATTGAAGCATTACGTCAAAAAGGTGTCCTTCAAAAACAAGTTGACCGCGCGTTAATGTACGGAAATCATAAAGTAAAACCTGAACTTGCGGCAAGAACAATTGCAAAATTAAACGCGATGTTTTCGCCTGAAGAATCCAAATTAATGGCTCCCCTGCCGGCGTGGCGTGGTATGCCGACAACTGGCACCAACAAAATCCTTGTTTTTCTGATAGATTTTCCTGATGCCAACAGCACAAGTTCTTATGGTTCTATAACCAACCAGCTCTTCGGCGCCGGTCTAGCAAACCGTTATCCCCGTGAAAGTCTTCAAAAATATTATTGCCGCGCTTCTTATGGAAAACTTTTTATAGATGGTACGGCGCTCGGATGGTACAGAATGCAGCACACGAGAGATTGGTACACTACTACTTATGGAGATGGCAATTCTGCCAATTTTCAAATAGCTAAAGAAGTAGCAGAACATTATAATGGAACTCATGACTACAGTCAGTATGATAACGATGGCGATGGGAAAATCGATTATTTCGCAGTGATATGGTCGGGCGCTCATGGTCCATGGGCAAGTTTCTGGTGGGGATATCAATGGTCACTTTACAGCGGCAATCTTACTCTCGACGGTGTTCGCTTCTATGATTTTTCCTGGCAATGGGAAACTTTCAATTATCCTTCAGGTACTTTCGATCCATTGGTAATAATTCACGAAACAGGACACGCTCTCGGTTTACCGGATTATTATGATTATAATGGTGAAATCGGGCCCGATGGAGGAGTGGGCGGACTTGATATGATGCATGGCAACTGGGGAGACCATAATTGTTTCAGTAAATTCATGCTTGATTGGCTTCATCCTACTAACGCATTGACTCCCCTGAATGATTTTACTTTGAGAGCAACTGCAGAATATCCTGAAGCAGTAATGGTTATGCCGGGCGTTGATAATTCAACACCATATAAAGAATATTTCATGGTGCAAAATCGTTATCGTACACTAAATGACACAAACTATCCGGGTAACGGACTTTTGGTTTGGCATATTGATGCAACTCCTGATAGTCTGGGAAATGACTTTAAATATGATAACTCTTACACTTCACATAAACTTCTTCGGCTAATGGAAGCGGACGGGCTTGAAGAAATTGTAAACAATGGCACGGCAGATGCCGGTGATTATTATAATTCAGGCGAAATATTCGGGCCTTATTCAACACCTGACAGTAAAAATTATGCGGGAAATAACACAATGATTTCCATCTCAGATATTTCTGCTGACGGAATATCAATGACAGCCGACATAGAGATTTTGCCTGAACCCACTTTAACAATTATTGTATTATCAGCTATTATTTTGGCTTTTAGAAAAACAAAATGAAAAAAAATCCTAAACAAGGAATATTTATTACTATCGAAGGTCCGGACGGTTGCGGGAAAAGTACCCAGGCTGATGTTCTTGTTGCTTTCCTTAAAGCAAAAAATCATTCCGTAACTCTGACTCGTGAGCCGGGAGGTTGTTCAATTGGCGAGGAAATAAGAGGAATCCTGCTAAAACCACGCGGACAGCAAAATCTAAGTAACGAAACAGAGCTTTTTCTCTTCGCGGCTGCCCGGGCACAGCACGTCCGCGAAACTATTTTACCGGCTTTGGACAGAGGGAATATCGTTGTTGCTTCCAGATTTATTGATGCAACAACTGCTTATCAGGGTTACGGACGCGGACTTCCTATTGAAAGCATCCACGATGTCAACAAATTTGCCACCGGTGGTTTAAAACCTGATTTGACAATAATCCTTGACATCGATTCCGAAAAAGGAATCCATAGAGCACGCGGCGTTAATGAAGAAACTCCCGTCGGCGAAATAGATAGAATAGAATCAGAATCAATCGAATTTCATAAACGCGTGCGAAAGGGTTATCTTGAAATTGTTGAAAATGAACCCGAAAGATGTATTCTTATTGACAGCGATAGACCTATTTCGGAAGTTTCAAAAGATATTAAAAATTGCATTACTGAACATTTCGACCTATAATGACATACGCTGAATTAAAAAAATATCAGCCCGAAGCGGTTGAATTGCTGAAAAAAGCTGTTGAAGCCAACCGCCTGTCGCACGCACTTATTTTCGCGAGTCCGGGTGAAGTGGGTGAAGCTGCTCTGGGAATGCAGCTAGCTCAATTTTTGCTTTGTGAATCGCCGAAAAGTTCATTAGAACCGTGTGGTGAATGTAAAAGCTGCAGATTATTTTTACAGAGCGGCCATCCTGATTTTCACGAAGTAAAGCCAAAAGGTTTATTACGTGCAATCAAAACAGATGATATGCTCACAATGATTAAATCATTACAAAATACTTCGCATTCAGGATACGGTAAAGTTTCAATAATCCACCAGGCCGAAACACTACGAAAAGAAAGCGCAAACAGATTTCTGAAAACTCTTGAAGAACCAACTTCAAATACTTTTTTTATCCTTTTAACATCACGCGTTGAACGCCTGCTGCCAACAATAAAATCACGGTGTCAAATCTTCAGAATGAAACCGTTTTCTGATGATGTTCTTCGCAAAAAAGCGGAAAAAGAACTTAAAATTAAAGGCGAAGATCTGAACCTTGTATGTACGCTTGCTTCGGGAAGATGGCGGCGGGCAGTCCAACTTTCAAAAGACATCAAAAAATATAAAAATCTTGTTCAACAATTGACTGCGATACTTTCTGACCGGGACAACGCGACAACCCCTGCAGTAGAATTCGCGCAAAAAATTGCTAAAACCAAAAAAGCGGAAAGAAAAAAATTTGAAGACGAAAGCAAAAAAGAAATCTCCGCTAAAAGAAAAGTATTGTCTGACCTCGACCCGACTGTAAGAAAAGAAATTATCGCAGAATTAGAAATGCAATTAAAATCAGAACAGGGTGCATTGGAACGCGATGAAAAAGCAGGGATTTTTGAAGCCATGGACGCTTTGTGGCGCGATGTGTTGACATATAAATCAACCGCAGATGAAAACTTACTTCTGCATAAATTCCTTAAAAGCGCAATCGTCCGTCTCGCAGATAAATATTCTGAAAATGAAGTGATTAGAAATTTAAATAATATTAATATTGTTCGAGGACCAACGGTATATTTGAACGCACGGCTTGATATAATTTTGCAAGGTCTTCTGGCACAAGCTGCGTCGAAATCTGATGAATTAGCTCCATTAAAAGCCGCAATAACTGCAACGGGATTATAACGATTTAACGATTTAACGATTTAACGATTTAACAATTTAACAATTTAATGATTTTATGATTTAACGATTTTATTATTCAATCGTTTCAATCATTTCAATCATTTCAATCATCCAATATTCTATGACTGAAATAAAACTTACTGACTATGTGATCGTTGACGTACAACTACGACAATGCGGTCCAACCGAAAAATTTAAATGCTCAAAAAATAAAGTTAAGGTCGGCGATGTGTGTATCGTTTGTATCGATCGCGGTCAGGACTATGGAAAAGTTCTTACTATCAACACTGATGTCAACTCTGTCACTGACCTTCCTGATAAGCAGCGAATTGTTCGAGTATGCCAATCCGGGGATTTAAAAAGGATTGAGCATAATAATGATGATTGTAAAAAACAGTTGAAACCTTGCAAGCAGGAAATCGCATCGCATAAACTTGATATGAAACTTGTTAATGCAGAATATACATTTGACCGAGGAAAATTAATCTTTTACTTCTCCTCTGAAAAAAGAATCGATTTCCGACAGCTTGTGAAAGATCTTGCAAAAAAATTCAAAACCAGAATCGAATTAAGACAAATCGGTGTGCGTGATGAAGCTAAAATAATCGGCGGAATCGGTTGCTGCGGAAGAAAAACCTGCTGCGTGGCATGGATCCACGAATTTTCATCCGTAAACATCAAAATGGCAAAACTGCAGCAAATGCAACTTCATCCAACAAAACTCTCAGGGGTATGCGGAAGATTAAAATGCTGCCTTGGATATGAATACGAAGCATACCGTGACCTTCAATCAAAAATGCCCGTTAGAGGTCAACGCGTTAGAACATCCACAAAAACAGGTGATGTAATCGATACTTCACTTTTAAAACAGGAAGTTACTGTTCGCTTTGATGACGATACTTTTGACGTTTTTGATGTTAAAGAAATAACTGTCGTAAGCAGATCAAAATCACGTGCTAAAAGCCGGGCGCTCAAACGTAAAGCACAGTCAAATAAAAAGCCTGCCCCAAAAACAAATAACACAAAAAAAATGTGAAAGTAATTCACGGTACACATAATTTTAATCCGCCGGCAAAACCCATCGCTTTGACTCTCGGTTTTTTTGACGGAGTTCATAAAGGTCATAAACTTCTGATTGACAAACTTATCGAAACGTCAAAAAAAATTAACGGCGTTAGCGTGGTTCTTACTTTTGACAGTCATCCACTAAGAATCATCGCACCTGATAAGCTTCCGCCAAAAATTATGACCCTAACTCAAAGGCTTGAATATCTTGAGAAACTTGGAGTAGATTATATAATTGTACAACCATTTGATGATAAATTCGCGGAAATAACTGCCGATGATTTCTTAAATAATATTATTAGAAAAAAAATAAAGGCTAAAGCTATCGTCGGCGGGTACGACTGCCAATTCGGTAAAAATAGAAAAGGCAACCTTGATTATTTAAAACACTTCGCGGAAGAAAACAATTGGATTTTCCTTGAGGTTCCTCCTTTGACTATCAATAACAAAATCGTTAGTTCAACAGAAATAAGAAAAGCTATTCAAATCGGCAACTTCTCTCTCGTCGAAAATTTCCTTGGACGACCATGGACTATTCGCGCGATAGTTGTTAAAGGACATCGTGTTGGAAGAATAATCGGATTTCCCACTGCTAATCTCAATGTAGATTTTCTAACTCTGCCTAAAGAAGGCGTTTACGCCGCTTTTGCCACAATTGACGATATTCGGTACAATGCAATTATGTATGTCGGCACCCGACCTACTTTTGACAGAAATTCTACTGACTTAGTTTGTGAAGTATATATTATGGGCTTCTCCGATGACCTCTATGGAAAATGGTTAACCGTTCGTCCGGTTGAGTATTTGCGTGAAGACATTAAATTTGATTCTATGGAAAAATTAAAAAAGCAGATATTTATTGATGTTGATAAATCTTTTGAAATTTTGAATAAAAAGTGACCTTTGACGTTGGATACTGGATACTGG
>JAOZNZ010000829.1 GCA_029933535.1 bacterium
AGGCAAGCAGCCCGGACAGGATATCTCTATAAAATTTACAGGCCTTCGACCCGGTGAGAAACTGCACGAAGAACTTGTCTATGACGGCTCTGAACAACCAACCAAAATGGAAAAAATTATGGTTACTCGATCAGAACCAGGAAATTGGGACGATGTTCACGAAAAAGTATGCGATATTATCGCTGTCGCTTCGGTAAATAATGTTCAAAGAACTTATGAGTGTCTTCAGGAACTTGTTCCGGAGTACAAAGTTACAAAGAATGAAAAGTAACATAAGCTTCCAGCTTATGATTAATAAATTATAATTGATAAATAATAATTAACAATTAGAAACCATGTCCTTAGAACTAATTCACCTGACTGTTGCTATATTCTTTACCCTCGGCATTGATGCGTATGCTATTTTTAAATATTTCAAATGGAATATTCGAAAGGCATGTGCCGTAAGTTTACTGATAAATTTTGTGTCAATGATTGCCGCGTTTATGGCACAGCAATATCTTATTACAAAGCTTCCAGCGGAATGGTTTTTCCTGCATCATATATCACATCAATATGCGTCAGTATTTTTAACATTTTTTTCTGTTACTATCATTGTAAAAGTTCTCATTGAAACTTTGGTTCTTTCTTTTTTTGATAAAGAAGTTCCAAATTCATTGGTATGGATTGTAGTTATTGTAATGAATCTCATTACAGCACTGCCGGGCTCGGTTTATGATTTTGTTCGTGGTAAACCGGAAATCAATAAACCGTTTTCTCTAATCGAAAATGCTGATTGGATTAAAAATTCAGAAGATGAAATTTATTTTCTGGCCGCTAAAAACAAAATGCTGACAGTGGCAACTCCGGGCACTGATGAATATTATCCTTTAACCCCCGCGCAACCGTTTTTCGGTTACAGAATCTCTGATAACGGCAACGCGATCATTACTCTCGGAAGAACCAATGTGGTTACTATTTCAGTTATTGTTTCAAACACTTTATCCGAAAGTTTTGTTTATCCATCTGATGTGGAAAGTGTTGATTTGATGGATGTTGTTTCGGGAGAAAATCTTTTTGCAGTTTGCATTTCTAATCAACTCAAATGTTTCAATTTACAAACAGGTGCTTTAACAGGGAAAATTGTAGAGTTACCGCAAAATAATTTCGATAATATTTCTATCGGTAAAAAAATATCGGAAATCATTTGCAGCTCAAAAACAAATAAAATCTCAGCAGACTGGATTGCCGGAACTGCAAAATACCTTCCAGCTGGAAAAGATGAGAAAACTTATTCGTCATACGTTTGTTCAATACAGAATTATGTTGCTGCAACCAATTCTTTTCATTCTCAGAAAGCTGATATTAATGTAGTAATGAATAAAGGATTGACAATAAATTATAACGGCGAAAAAAGCGAATTTAACGTTGGTACAACTGCAAAATATATCGGAATAGGTTTTCTTTCTGATGAAAATAATTTTCTCTTCCAACTTGGCGGAGAGATAATGGTTGTAAATATTAAAACAAAAAAAATCGGCCATTTATACGAGGGAATACTTGGGATTATTAAAAATAAACGCTATCAGATTGAATAAGAACAGAAGTAAGCCGCACTCTTGACCGGCGTATGCCTGGTTCCAAGTGCGAGCAGTTAATGGTGTGAAGGTGTCGGGTGTCAGGTGTCAGGTGTCAGGTGTCAGAGGTCCATGAATAGTGTCCATTATGAAACCGATGTAGCCGCAAGAGAGCACAGCGAGCTTGTGGCAAACTATTAACTATTAACTATTAACTATTAACTATTAAC
>JAOZNZ010000830.1 GCA_029933535.1 bacterium
CGGCCGCATTACGGAGGAGAAACCATGAAAAAACTGATCACTTTTCAGCCTTTCGCTATAAGTATAGCAACGCCCGTGCCAAAAGGTTTAAGGTTGCTTAAACAGGTGCGTTATACATATGACACATTTGAATATTATGCATTTTTTTCTTTTGTTTCATTAAATTCTGTCAATTTTACACATCATTTTGTCATTTTGACACATCGAAGAGAATTGGGGAATTGAGAAATTCGCGAAGCGCCCGGCGTATGCCGGGGATGGATTAGTGGGTTGGTGTCAGGTGTCAGGTGTCAGGTATTCGGTATTCGATGTTCGCAAAGTGTAGACATGCCGAGGTCAACTCTCAACTTTTAACTTCTGCCAACGACAGGAAAGTTCTTATAACTATTAACTATTAACTATTAACTTTTAACTATTAACTCCTATCGCCTGTTCAAATTCCGCAAGTCTGTTATTAATTTCTTCAAGTTTTGCTTTTCTAAACCTATCACAACTAAAATCGGATACGTTGAATGAACCCATCACACTCCCCCATCTCAACGCTTTTTTTATCGTTTCGGGTTTATGATTGCCGGCTTCCGCAATATACCCTACAAAACCTCCGGCAAATGAATCTCCGGCACCTGTTGGATCGATTACTTCTTCAACCGGATATGCGGGAACAGCGGTAAAAAAGTTATTTTTTCCAAAAGCCATTGCACCGTGCTCACCTTTTTTTATCACACAATAATCCATTCCGTATTCGAGCATTTTTTTACCGGCTTTTACAAGATTATCAATTCCGGTAAAAGAGCGTGCTTCACCGTCATTCATAATTGCAATATCGACTTTTTCGAAAACTTTACAAAGTTCATCGCGGGTGATGTCTATCCATAAATTCATTGTATCACATATCCGATAACTCGATTCGGCCATCTGGTCAATCACATGTAGCTGCAGTGCAGGAGCTATATTAGCGAGAAAAACAATAGGAGAAGAGCAATAAGATTTTGGAAGTTCAGGTTGAAAATCCGCAAAGACGTTTAAATCGGTGCGATGTGTTTTTGCCATATTAAAATCGTCGAGGTAAGAACCTGTCCACCGGAACGTTTTCCCGTTTTCAACGAGTTCCAGTCCTTCGAGATCAATATTTCTTTCTTTCAAAAAAGCAATATGTTCAGCCGAAAAATCATCGCCGGCTATTCCTACCACACCAACTTTAGTTAAAAAGCTCGCGCTTACGGCGAAATGAACTACTGATCCACCAAGCAACTCTTCACGTTTGCCGGATGGAGTTATAATTGTGTCTAACCCTACTGAACCTACTGCTGTAATTTTTGGTATTGCCATGGAATTTTTTGATTTGTGATTTGTTATTTTAAGTGATTTGAGAGATAGATTAAAAATTTTACCAATAATAAAAATACGCAGGATCCCAAGGTTCGATTGTTATTACTGAATCATCTTCATACATTGGATGGGCAATGTCCGTGTGGGTAAGATGAATATATATCGGAGTATTATAATGGGTGTATATATATTGATAAACTGGAAACGCGTATGGCGAGGTTACATTTGCTGCTTCCACCGCCCAATCACTGTTGGTCGGCGAATAATCTGTGTAAGTTCCGGTTGTGTTTCGCCAGACATCTACATATTCAGGGCCTGTCCATGAGATATAAGCAGTCATGTAACCCGTAACATTAGTGCTGTCAATTGTTTGCGCTGACTCATAAGCGCCAATGTCTATTACATTTCCTCGAACTCTTGCAAAACCGTCAAGATCAGTGTCACATAGTGGCGCCA
>JAOZNZ010000831.1 GCA_029933535.1 bacterium
CAATGGGAACAAATGTACTGCCTCTTCTCGGTGGCTGTACGGAAGTGATCAAGAACATGGCGGGAATGACATTTGACTCAGATTTCAAGCCTGATCATGCTTTTGTGTTAAAACCTGAAAAAGGTCCTAATCCTAAAAAAGCGTATCTCGATTACAGCAGCATTTTAAATAACAATAACGATTATCTCGGCGCAATTGCCGGTTTTGCTTCCGGGGCAAGCCAGTTTTCAAACGGCACGTGGGAAGTAGGATTTTACAACGCGGAACCTGCAGGCGAATTATCCGGCAGTGCAGCGGAAAATTTTTCTTACGGTCTTGAAATTGTCGCACCATATTCCATCTGGGATATTTTTACCACTAACTTGAAAATTCAGGTTTTGCTGACAAGCTATTCAGGTAACAGATCGGCAAATCAATCTCTTCCCGGTGTTGCGGGAAACACATCTTCCAACGCTGCAAGCGGTTTGACTAAAGATAAAGATTATTCGCAAGTAGCCGGAAACCAATTTATTCAATTTGGAATTGATACAGGAATAGAAATTAATCACGCGCCGGTTTGGAATTATACTCCTGATAAATCTTTTGTTGCAGGAAATGCTGCTGATTTTTCTGTTGGCGCTTACGATATTGACGGCCATTCGATTACGCTTTCCTGCAGCGACTCCGCAAATTTTATCGATCTTGGTTTGGGTAACGGTCAATATAATTGGAGTACAAGTGAAAGTGATGTCGGCCAATATTATTTAAATTTTTACGCTGAAGATTCTACCGGTCTCTCTTCCACGCAGGAAGTTGGTTTATACATTTCTCCACATGGAATGGAAACTAATATTGTTTTTGACGGGATGAATATTGTGGCAGATTTTTCCGCGGCACTTACTTCAACTTTCCAAAATACTCCGCCAAGAAGTGATTGGGGAACTAACGATTATCTTGCCGGATTGCGAATTATTACAAATTCCCAACAGCTTATTCTCGGACTTTCCGGTGTTGTAAAATTCAATAGCGGGAATGGAAATAATGGTATAGCAATTCTTTTTGACACAGACCCTGATTCCGGTACAAATATTATGCCGGAGATTGATACAATAAGCTCAAGAGCACAAAATATGGCAGGAATGACTTTTGATATAAACTTCACTCCGGATTATGTTTTTATCATCGGACTTGAACAATCTCAACCCGCTGGAACTTCCTGGGCGGATTTCAGTAAATTAATTGACGGCGGGAATAACGACTATCTCGGTGAACTAAAAGAACCGGTTAATAATTTTGGAACTTTATATTCTTCAGATTATATGATAGGCTTCAAACTTGAACCAATTGATACAAATTTGAATCTTGCTTCCTCTGCTGATACGGGTGTTGAACTAGCCTTCACTTATTCAAAATTAAACGTAAAAACAAATTTTGTAAAAGTACAAGTTATAGAAATTGACAACTCAGGAAAATATTATTCTAATCAAAGCCTTCCGCCAATAAATAATTCTACTTCCTACGATGGCGGCGAATGTTCGGAAGCGCGGTTTGACCTTATTCCCGGCAATCAGCATCTCACAATTTCTATTCCTCTGATTACGAATTTCAACTACTCGCCGGTTTTGAATTACATCGGTCCGAAAACTGTTGTTGCAGGTGAAGAACTTTCTTTTACCGTAACTGCAACAGACGAAGATGGAACAGAGCCGCAGCTTCTTGTTAAAGATTTACCTCCCGGGGCAACATTTGTTACTAACGGTGCTTCAGGAATTTTTACCTGGCAGACAATTCTTGCTGACCTCGGTG
>JAOZNZ010000832.1 GCA_029933535.1 bacterium
AAAATTAACTTATTATGGCAAAATACACAGGACCAGTTTGTAAATTGTGCCGCCGCGAAGGCGAAAAGCTTTTCCTTAAAGGAACACGCTGCTACTCTCCAAAGTGCGCATTTGAACGCAGAGATACACCGCCGGGTATGCATGGCAGATCAAGAAGAATGAAGCAATCGGAATATGGACTTCAGCTGCGCGAAAAACAAAAATTAAAAAGAATGTATGGCGTTCTTGAAAAACAATTCAGATTGTTTTTCGATCGCGCGAACAGAAAAAAAGGATTAACGGGCGAGAACCTTCTTGTTTTGCTTGAAACACGACTTGACAATGTCGTCTTTAAAGCCGGATTTGCACGCTCACTCGCTATGGCAAGGCAAACGGTTAATCATTCATTGATTACTGTTAATGGTAAAAAAGTTGACATCGCTTCTTTTATAGTATCAGAAGGTGATGTAATTAGTTGCAGGGATAATGATAAAACTAAAAAGAATTTAAAAGATTGTCTCGGCGAAGCCGGTGACGCTTTGGTAACTCCGGATTGGCTGCAGGTAAATAAGGAAGAAGTTACAGCTACTGTCCTGAGAATACCTCAGAGAAGTGATATTACTTCTGCTGTTGATGAGTCTTTAATCGTTGAGCTTTATTCCAAATAAATTGTAATTATATTCTTACAATATTCAATAAAATAATCGGATAAAATTATGGCTAAGCAAACAAAATTTGAAATGCCGAAGTGTGTTGTGGTTGATAAAAAAACAGCTACTCCAAACTATGCTAAAATGGTTGCAGAACCTTTCGAAGCCGGCTTCGGACATACTATTGGTAATTCACTCCGCCGCGTTCTTCTTTCTTCTCTTGAAGGCGCAGCAATAACAGCTGTTAAAATCGAAGGTGCGAAACACGAATTCGACACTATTGATGGCGTGTATGAAGATGTAACACATATTATTCTTAATCTTAAGAAAGTACTCTTTAGTGTTACTTCAAGAAAACCTTTTAAATGTGTACTTAAAGCTAAATCTCAAGGCAATGTTACCGCTGGAATGATTAAAGTTCCAGCCGGTGTGGATGTCCTTAATCCTGATTTGGTTATCTGTTCGCTTGATAAAAAAGCAAGCATTTATATGGAATTCTCTGTCACTGTTGGTAGAGGATACAGACCGGCTGAACTTAATAAAGATAAAAAATCACCTATTGGTATCATCGCTATCGATTCTCTCTTCTCTCCGGTTAGCAAAGTCCGTTACGTTGTTGAAGCTGCCCGTGTTGGTATGAAAACCGATTATGACAGACTTGTTCTTGAAGTGTGGACTGACGGAAGAATTGATCCTGTAGCGGCAACTGTTCAGTCAGCTGAATTATTACTTGACCATGTTCAGTTATACAGTGATATCGGTGATCCGGTTTATCTTGAAGATTGGCATGAAGACGAAGAAGTAAAAGAAGAAGAAGCTGAAACTGCTGATGAATTCGATTCTGAAAATGAATCTATTGAAAATATAGAGTTGTCTAAAAGAATTATTAATTCTCTTGCTGCTGTAGGTGTTGATACAGTAGGTAAACTGGCAAAGAAAACTGAATCAGAACTTCTCTCAATCAAGAATTTCGGTGCTAAAGCTGTTAATGAAATACTTTCCGCATTAAAAGAAAAGAATCTTACTCTTAAAGCGGAACCGGCAACTGATAAGCAGATTGTTGAGATGATGAAAAAAAGCGCTAAAACCAAAAAAATATAGAACTAAACGGAAAATATTACTATGCGACATAGAAAACGCACAGACAAATTAG
>JAOZNZ010000833.1 GCA_029933535.1 bacterium
ACGAGAATATTGGTCGAATAATAAAATATTTATAACCGTGTAAGAGGCATAAACAAAGGTATTTAAGTTCAAATTTTTCAGCCTTTTTCGAAAAATATTTTTTGTTATTCATTTTAAAACAAATGTTTGGTATTAAAACTTTATCCATAATGCCGCACTTGGAAGTGCGGCTTACTTAGCAAAGATAATTTTTATATGTCGTTCGAGGATATTCTCTGTAACATTTTTTGCTACTATATCTTTGTTTTCTTTAAGAGCATTTATATATTTATCACCGAGTTCCGCGGCAATTTTATATCCAACATGCAGTAATTGTCTGAAACTTTGATTATAATTTACGTTTGTTCTGTCATGCCGCAAAGAATCTACATATTTTGTGGAGTCCCAGGAATCCACATCATCGGGTTTGGGAAGTTCTTCGTGGTCAATATCAATAACAGTAGCGTAAGGAGCTGCGAGTTCATCGTAACGGTCAAAAGCTTTTCTATAAATTTCTTTAGCGATGTTTAAAGCTTCACCACCTGATTCTGCGAGACCAATAAGTTCTTCAAGCCAGGTAGTTCCTGCAGTTTTAACATGAACACCTGTATCGTATTTTTTTATTGCTTTATTAATAGCCGGATAAATGGCAAACTTGTCGCTGCCGGAATGAACGCTTAATTTAAGATTTTCATTTGATCCGAAACTTTTGATCGCAAATTGAATTACAGCCAAATCATCTTCAAACTCTTTCGCGAACTGTGCGACATCGCCTACATACTCCACGCCTTTATTAAAGCGTCCTGAAAATTTCGGTGCGATAGTTTGAGCCGGAATTTTTTCGTCAGCTATCATTGCAAGAATAAAAAGCAGTTCAAGCGGAGTCTGCGGTTTTTCCGTTTCATCCATGGAAACTTCGATGATAAGATTGGAATGATGGATTATTGGATTATTGGATTGATGGAAACCACCCCGCCCTTCGGCCACCCCTCCTTCACAAGGAGGGGAGTTACTGACATCAGACACCTGACACCTGACACTTTGAATATGCCGATAAATATTTCCTGCTTCTTTTATAGCGTTCAAATATTTTTCTGCATTGATTTGGAGGTCAGGTTCAGAAACATGAAATTTTTCATTAATTCCCGGAATAGATAATTTTCCCGCGAATTTTTTATATTTTTGAACAAAATCTGAAACATCAGCAGAATTTGATTCTTCGCCAATATAATCAGCAACATCGAGTGTAAAAAAATCGCTGGGCCCTATAAATTTATCCACACAACTTAAATTAATATGGTCGGCATCTACAAAATACCCGCCATCCCAATTTGCGTCATTCACAGCTTTATCCGCTTCTTTGCGAACGTCATCAGGTTCCGTGTGAATGGTTGAATGCTCGCGGTTAGATTTGTTCCAGACAGGAGTAATTTCTATTCCGAGTTTTTTTGCTTCAATAAATGCTGCCAGTTGCGCGCTGCCCTGGCAGCCGAATCGGTCCCCTATTCCAAAAGAGTATTTTGATAGTTTCATAGTATTAATCAGTAGATTAAAGAAAAACAACAAAGCTCAAAATACAAAAAACAAATAAATAACAAATTTCAAATTCAAAATTTCAAACAGTTATCTAAAAGGTTTTTATTTTCTTCTTTTTCTTCTTTTTCTTCTCTTTTTTTTGAGTTTTGTAATTTATTTGTTATTTATTATTTGTTTTTTGTAATTTTCCCACATTATACTACATAAGTTGAGCTGCTTGTGTCGCCACTTGTTTCTGTCCATTTTGTGTGAAAAAATTCTTTGC
>JAOZNZ010000834.1 GCA_029933535.1 bacterium
CCGTCGGCACGCACATGGACAATAACTACTGGGAATCCTCGCTGCTAAAGCGTCGTGTTGCTAAAAATTTTGAAGGTACGCAGTTCAGGCGGATTCACTCAGCCATTTTCCGCACGAACGGATTTTTTGTAAAATATTATGATTACAATGCTCTTAATGCTCCGGACTATATGCCTATATATACTAATTCCTATTGTTATACTGTATCCGACCCTCTAAAAGGAATTACACGCAAAATAGTAAAGCTGGAAAACAAAACCATAGATTATAATGGAGAGGTACGTACCTGGGGCTTTTTGACTTTCGATCAGCCAATTACAATACCGCCCGGATACGATGATGATGATGAAGTCGGGGTATTAGTTTATAGCGACCATTATCTTTCCGGCGGAAATATAGGATTAACAGGTACGTATAAATATTCGAAAGATAACAATATTATTGTAACCAACGATTGTGCTCCCGGATCCTTCGGGAACAGTTCCTGCCGAATGGACGGCACATTGGAAACTTGCGCTCAACACCATCAGGGAATGGCTGATGGCGGCACAGCGCTCAACACAACCTGGCGGATTGGTTTCTGGATAAAAAAAGATTCCGGGAACCCGGTTGTTACAGTCGGTTTTGCTTACCAATCACCCGATCCAGAGGTCGCTGTTCCGGATGATTGGGAATATAGAGAAATGACCCAGACATTCACACGTGTCAATTCCCTTAATCTGGAAATTCAAGTTAACGGCGGAGCAATACTTATTGACGATATTACTCTTGATCAGATAGAAGGCGACAGCAATGTTGTTTGGCGCACCGAAGCAATGGATATTTTCAAAGAATTAAACCCTGGAATTTTAAGATCATATAGATGCGGCGGTATGTCGATCGAAAACTGCTTGCGACCGAGTCTGGAATCTTATGGATATAAGTGTCAAGCTTGGTCGCCGTTTGGGGTTTACAAATGGCAGAGTAAGGAAACCCTAACTCTTCAAGATGCCTGCTTTGTAGTTGAAGAACTCGACTGCGCTCTTCATTACAACATTAGCGGCACGATCTTTCCGTGGGAAGTTACCAATCTGATTGAGTTTCTTGCCGGTCCGACAAACACTTATTGGGGAAACGAACGTGCGAGACAAGGTCATCCCGAACCCTGGACAGATTCGCTAAAATTAATTCATATTCAAATTGGAAACGAACAATGGAACACTGCCCCTGACTATAAGTACAAAGGATTTAGAGGACCTGATTACTGGCACGATATTATTCAATTCGCAAAAAGTTCTCCTTATTATACTAATAATATACAGTTTACACCGGATACTCTTACATGGAAAACCGACTGGATAGAAGAAATTCTTGCTGATTGCACAAATGCCGATAAAATGGCTGTAGGCGGTTATACCGTCAGAAAGATTTTTAATTCCGAAATTCCTCGCCATCATGCTTTTGACCGCCCCGGTCATGATTACGAACACATGTTTAAATGGTATCTTGGTTCAATGATTTATGAAACCTATGCCGAACAATATATGGGTGGAAATAAGCCGCCGGGGCCTATGAAAGATATTGAGTTCACATGGTACGAGTACAACAATGCTACACATAGCGGGGACGGTCACGAATACTTTAAGTTGTTTACTCCGGCATTTGGCACCGGGCTTGGGCTTGCTAATTATTCTTTATTAAATCTAAAAGAATATGGTATCCGATATCAATGTTTTTATTCCATGACAGGTGACATTGCCAACCAGCCCGGTTATAACGGTACTCCTCT
>JAOZNZ010000170.1 GCA_029933535.1 bacterium
TTCTTAAATTTGCAACCGAACAAACTAAAAAAATTAATGAGGCATATAATATTGTTAAAAAATATAGAAAAGCAGCGTAAACTCGTGACCGCCATGATCGCCATGCCCCACTTTTGCTGGGGTATGCCCGGTTCCAGCTTGTGATTGATTGAAACAATCGAACATCGATGTAAGATTACATCAATTAAAGTATTGATAAAAACCTTAAAAAAGCAAAGCAACACCCGACACCTGACACCCGACACCTGACACCTGACACCTGACACCCAACACCCGACACCTGACACCCGACACCTGACACCCGACACCTTATGCTTTTCTTAACCGATTACACTTTACCTGAACTCGAAAAATGGTTTGTTGATAACGGAATGCAAAAATTTCGAGCACGACAGGTTTGGGAATGGTTTTATGTCCGCGGCGCTGATAGTTATGAAAAAATGACCAACCTGCCAAAAAATGTGCGAGCACTGCTTTTGAAAAAACTGCCTTTAATTCAAACAAAAGTTCAGGAAATAAAAACTGCCGCGGATGACAGTGAAAAAAGACTCATTGAACTTTGCAGCGATAACGATTTCGTTGAATCGGTATGGATCCCAATGGGCAGTCATGCTACAGTTTGTGTTTCAACACAGGTTGGCTGCCCGATCGGGTGCAGTTTTTGTGCAAGCGGATCAGAAGGTTTTGAAAGAAATCTGACTACCGGAGAAATTGTTGAACAGGTTTGGCACAGCAGTATTGCTCATTCACGCCGTGGGATTAAAAATCTTGTTTTTATGGGTATGGGTGAGCCGTTTCTTAATTATAAAAACTTAGTGAAAGCAATCAAAATTCTAAATAATGAAAATGGACTGAAAATCGGTGCGAGGAGAATGACTATCTCAACAGTTGGAATTGTGAACAGAATTGTTGACTTCGGAAAAGATGTGCCGCAGTCAAATCTTGCAATTTCTTTACACGCGACAAATGATACTTTAAGAAAACAATTAATTCCTAACTGCCCGTCAACAATTGATGACTTAATTTCCGCTTTAAGCGAATACTTCAAAATGACACATCGGAAAATCACTTATGAATATGTTTTGCTTAAAGATATTAATGACAGCTTGGAACACGCGGTAGAATTAGTAAAAATAATAAAAAAAGTCCCTTCAAAAATAAATTTGATCGAATATAATAAAGTCAATTTTAATGATTACGAATCTCCAGGCAGAAAGGCGGTGAAAAATTTTTCGAATTATCTTTACCGCAAAGGTATAGATGTTGCCGTGAGAAGGAAAAAAGGAGACGATATCAACGCTGCATGCGGACAACTTCGCAAAGTAAGTCGCACTTCCCAATGCGACATATAGGCAATGCATTAATCCATAACCCATAGTCCGTAATCCACTGTTCCGTAAAACGATTAATGCTAACGAAGTAACATTTTGCGTTCACTACTATCCCACAGACTACACGGAAAAAGCTTAATAATTATTTTCCCCAATTCTGTCAACACAAAATCTAAAACTTGACAAAGACTTGACAAAAATCATTTTCTTTGGTATAATGTATAACATTGAAACGATTGAATTAGTGTGAAAGTACTTTCGCACCTTTCCACTTTCCCACTTTTAACTATTCAATCATATCAATCATTTTAATCGTATCAATCATTAAATAATTATGCACGATATTCAAAGAAAATTATTAGATTTGTGTTCAAATTGTGATTCACTTCCCCTTTCTTTCAGAGAAATTGGCAGGCGTGTTGATGTAAATCATCCGCAAAAAATAAAACATCATTTGAATCAGCTTGCCAAAAAGAATCTTATTATAATTGATAACCGGAAAAAAATTATAAAATTAGGTAAAGCCGGGATTATAAAAAACACTAAAATGTTCTCTATTCCAATTCTCGGTCTGGCTGATTGTGGTTTGGCAACCGCTTTTGCTGATGAGTATATTGAGGGTTACTTAAAAGTTTCAACTTCAGTTTTAAAGAAAAAGAAAAATCTTTTTTGTGTGAAAGCGAAAGGCGATTCAATGAATATGGCAAATATTTACGGTAAATCAATTGAAGACGGTGATTTTGTTATTGTTGACGGCGAAGATCGCGAGGCCGCAAGTGGTGATTACGTACTTTCCATTATTGACGGATGTGCAAACATAAAGCGATTTGCACGAGACATAGTTAACAATTGTTTTGTTTTATTATCAGAATCAACTCAAAACTATCCGCCGATATTTATTG
Source organism: bacterium (assembly GCA_029933535.1). GTDB lineage: Bacteria > Auribacterota > UBA3054 > UBA3054 > B51-G9 > B51-G9. Next base: position 2,234 of record JAOZNZ010000170.1, read on the forward strand.
ATGAAGGAGATTTTAATTCATACATGATAAACGGTAAAGTAATAAAAGTAATTAAAAAGCCGGTTTTTAATTAAATATTGATTTAAATTAAAATCTGATTTTCTACAGATTTTTTTTTTGCGTTTTTGGTATAATGATAATATAAATAATGATAATTTGTTAATTAGTTGTCCCTTAAAAAGTCAATTTTGAGATGAGTATAAGGCAATAAGGCGAAGGTGTATAAATATACTCCGAGACGAAATTAACGTAATAATCATCCAAAATTGGCTTATGCCACTTTTGAATTATTTTATATAAATTGAAATGTTTAAGAAATATTATGCTGTTCTCGATAAAAATAATGTATTTTTTTGCAAGGTTTATGCAAAGAATATTAAAAACCTTGCAATATTTTATACTTGTTTTTTAACTAAACATCCTATGTAATCTATTGAAACATAGTTTTTAAGGGACGACTAATTAATACATGACTTCATATACCGAAAAATATATTTCTCTGGCTCATGGCAGCGGCGGAACACAAATGCAGGAACTGTTGCAAAAATTGATATGCCCTGAACTTGATAACAAAATTTTACGGGAACAAAACGATAGTGCCGTTTTGGAAAACCGCGGCGGTGAATTGGTTTTTACAACCGATTCCTTTGTTGTACAACCTATTTTTTTTCCCGGCGGCGATATCGGTCATTTGAGCGTTTGCGGTACAGTGAACGACCTGGCAATGATGGGGGCTAAACCCGATGCGTTATCGTTGTCGCTGATTATTGAAGCCGGTTTCGAGATAGAATCTCTGAAAAAAATCATCCTGAGTATTAAAAATACAGCTAATGAAGCCGGTGTGAAAATCGTTACAGGAGATACAAAAGTTGTCGGTGTCGGTCAGGCAGATAAAATTTATATCAATACAAGCGGCATTGGCTGGAGAACAGAAAAAGTTCCAACCGGATGGAATACTGTTCAGTCAGGTGATGCTGTGATTGTTAGCGGTACAATTGGCCATCATGGAGTCGCAATTCTTGCCGCGCGAGCCGAGTTACCGTTTGAGCGTGAATTAAAAAGCGATGCGGCGGTTTTAAGCAATGTTACTGTAGATTTAACAAAAACATTCCCGGATGTCAGATGGATGCGTGACGCTACTCGTGGTGGTGTGGCCGCTGTATTGAATGAGCTTGCTTTACAAACCGGTTTTGAGATAGAGATTGAAGAAGCAAAAATCCCTGTTACTGAAGATGTGCGCGGCGCAGCGGAAATATTAGGACTTGACCCGCTTTATCTTGCAAATGAAGGAAGATTTGTTATTATCTGTCCCGGCGAAAAAGCTGAAGAAATAATTTTGTTTTTAAGAAAATATGAAATTAGTAAAACCGCGCAAAAAATCGGCGGTATTACACACTCATCAACTCCCGGAAAAGTTATTTTAACTACCGAATACGGCAGCAGGAGAATTATTGATATGCCTTCCGGAGAGCAACTGCCAAGGATATGTTGAAATACAAAAGTTTGAAGGTTGCGCTTTGCGCTTAAGGTTAGTCGCTTGTGCGACTTTAAGGTTGGAAAGAAAGAAATATGAAAATTAGTGAAAATAAAAAAGGATTTCTCGGACTGTTCCCCCGTTGGGCGGATTTATTTGTTCTATGCCTTTGCATTGGCGGGTTCGTCTGGCTTCAATGGTGGTCGTTACCGCGTCAACCTGCATTTCTGATTTTTATTATATCGCTGGAATCTATTATTTTTCTTTTGACTTTTTTCCTTCCTTCATGGGGATTGTTTTTAGTAATTACCGTAATCCCGGGAATAACGACCTCTTCGCTTACGATTTTTAATAAAATAAATCCGAAAATAACTATCGGGGTGTTCGGCCCGGCGGCATTAATACCTGCGTTAGCGTATATTTTTGGATTATGGCTAAGGACATCTTTAAAAAAAGAAGATTTACAGCCGAATTATTTACGGGGACCTTTAAATATTTTTATGGGACTGACAATTCTCAGCGCTTATATTACTTTATGGAAATATTCTGACTTTTGGCCGGTAAAAGGATGGGAGATAATAGACCATGTAGTAAATGTTGACGGCTTGACCGGTAGCGAGGCGAAACAGAGTATAATATGGACTTTAACTAATTATCTTACAGGGCCGCTTTTATTTTTAGCTATATGCCAAGCTTCGTGGTTAAAAATAAAAACCGGAAAGGTGATGTGGCGAACATGGATGCTGAAATTTATCTTCGCGCCGTTTTTTATCGGTTCTGCAGCGCCAATTATTGTTGGATTTATTCAAAAAAAAGATATATGGTTCGGGGCTCATAAATTTTATATTTGGCCCTGGATGAATCGCATTAACGCAACTTTCTTTGATCCAAACGCTTTGGGAAGTTATTTGATATTAGCTGTTCCCCTGGCATTAGCGGCGATGATTCTTCTAATTTCGCTAAGTCGATGGTTTATATTGCCTGCAATAACTGCCGCCGGTGGATTTATTTATTGCAGTTTGATTTTCATGGTAAGTTCAGGATCAAGAATATCGTTTGTTGGTTTAGTTCTTTTTCTCTTTTTTGCTTTAACCTTTTTCTTAATTATTAAAACTGAAAAACTTAAAACAAAAGTTTCCTCCACAGCCTTTAAAGGAATTACAGCTTTTTTTATTATTCTTTATTTGAGCATGATTGGATTTGCAGTTTATTCTACCCCTCAGGCAATTAAAAAGATAAAAAGTAATCCTAAATTATCAAAAACTACTCTTGCAAAACGATTGGAAAAAATGAACGTTCGCTCTGTTGGCGATATATACAATAATATTAAGAAAGACAGGGGAGTTTATGCAAGAATAGCAATGAAAATGATAAAAGAAGTGCCGTTAACGGGGATCGGTCTCGGGAGCTTTATATCCGAATTACCTAATTATAGAAAATTGACTAAAGAATTGGTTTATGTGCCGGATACAGCCTGCAATTATTATTTACAGATAGGCTCCGAACAGGGTTTAATTACTCTGGCAATTATTATTCTCATTTTTATAATATGGTTTAGAAAATGGCTGCATGTAATGCATAATGCAGGCGTGTTTATGTATTGGCTTATTGTCGGTTCCGGTATTGCATCGATGCTGGTTGTTTTTTTATTCGGGATGCACACATTAGCGCATGAAATTCAATGTCTTTTCTGGATTTGTTTTGCTCAGCCTTTTGTTGCTCAGCCGGAAGGATGGAAAGCGCAATCTAAGTCTAAGTATTTAAAACTCCTTATCTTTTTAATTTGTGTTATTTATTTTTGTGCAGCGATATCAAAATTATCTTTAGAAAAACAAAAAAAGAAATTTGGATGGAAAGATAAATCACAGTTTTATCGATGGGAAAATTGGCCGGATCCGAAAGTTCCACTTGTTCGCTATTCAAAAAAAGAATCGTCTGAAGAGATAAAATGCACGGGAATTATTATGGAACAAAAATGGTGTGCTCTTTATCCTGATATAGAAAAAAATCCTGTTATAGTGAGTTTTCAATTAGGTAATCAAGTAACAAATCTCACTGTTAAAAACAATGATTGGCACACAATGAAAATCCGGGTTAGTCCGGAAAATAATAATAAAAAATTTCTGTATTCTGTTAATGTAAATCGTACATGGAAAGCTTCTACTATTGGAATGAACAATGATAAAAGAAGACTAGGTCTTTTGTTAAATAAAATATCATGGAAAAATTCCGACGGAATGTATGAAAAAGAAAGATGGCATGATGACGGCAGCATAATGTCGGGTAAAGAATACAGATGGACAGAAAAAAATGGCGAAATGGCAATTTCTTTAAATGGGAAATATATTAAAATTCCATTGCTTATAGGTCAACCGGATGTTGTAACAGTTCTTATAGGTGTGAATAAAACTAATTTAACTGAACTGATTATAGCTAATAATGCGTGGCAGGAAGTAACATTATTTTGCGGTGAGTTTTTTAAACCTGATGAAAAAAATAAAAATGTTATTTTAGACTTTAGTGCAAATAAAACTATGACACCTCAAAATTACGGAATATCAGACGGAAGAACTCTTGGCGTCGCAGTAGGAAATCCGCTTTCTATAAAAGATTTCGGGTTCTATGATAAAGAAAAATGGAATAATGATTTTTATTATAGATGGGCCGGTAAAGAAGCCCGATGGGCGGAAAAATCCAACTCAAACGGATTAATAAAAATTGAGTATCTTGTAAATCATCCTGATATCATAGAAAATCAAGTCAAATTATCCTTCTATGTTAACGGAGAAAGAAAAACAACTGAAGATATTTATTATCCAAGCTGGAAATTAATTGAACTACATGCTAAAACTAATGCCTGGAATGATATTATCGTTAGGGTAGATAGAATATGGCAACCTAAAAAATTCGGTATTGATGACCACCGGGAATTAGGCTTTGCAATAAAATGTGAATAGTATAAATTGGGAATTGCTTTTTGAATATGAATAATAATCTTGAAAATCGTTTGTGGCGAGTAATTATGCTTGCCTTTGTTATGGCAGGTGTAATTGCTTTGTGGGTGTTTTACAGCCCGGGACATGATTGGCAAAATATCCGCAATGCCTGCTACATTACTTTTGGAATTTTTTTATTATTAAGCTCTGCTTTTCCATTGGGCGGGTTGCTTCTTCTTGGTTTCTGCACTCCATTGTTAAGTGTCATTCCTTTATACCTTACAAAAGGAAGCCCGTATCCAATTGTTT
>JAOZNZ010000835.1 GCA_029933535.1 bacterium
TTGTCGGCTGATAAAAAACAAACTTCCATGTCCTCCAGCCGCGAATAAGTCTTACAGAGCGACATGCTTCCGGGGTAACCGTTATCGCGTCTTTAGCAATATAAGAACCATTTTGCCAACCTATGGAATCAGCATGACCGACTCTGAAAATAAAATCTTCGCTATTACTTTTAATTTCCAATTTTTCACCGGTGATTTTATTTTCAATAAATGTAGTCTTAACGATTCCGTTACTTATAGACAAATGCCAGGCAATTTTATTGTTTGAAACAATATAGCTTCCATCCGTAAGCGGAACGTACCGCCACCAGAACAGAGCCAAAGCAGCAATAACTAAGCATGCAACAATAATTAATATAGTTTTTTTCATATTTTTATGGTTTTTCAAAGCAGGCATAATTTCAGGAATGAATAGAGTGAGTGCCTGACCCCGTATTTAGTTCATCTTCCAATCGTTTTAGTTTACTTTTTAAATTTGTGTCATTCTCAATTAATTTATTAATACGCTTTATTGCCATGGAAACACTACTTCCGCTTTTGCATCCCATTAATCTGCCAATTTTATTTAAAGTCATTAAACCTGCACAATATTTTGCCGCAAGGTAAAAAGTAATTTGGCGTGGCTCAACATTCCGGCTGCCTTTACCATTTTTCAATATTGATTGTATATCAACATCGAATCCTTTACATACAACCTCAAATATCTTCTCTATAGGCAGAGATATAAATCCCCTTATTTCGTCACGTGATTTTTTATTATTCTTTTTATCAATTTTGTTTCCAATTTTATTCATACTTTGAATTTCCCTTACAAAAGTCTCGGATCCTAATACTAATTGAGCCACAGCTTTTTCAAAAGGATTATCTAAATCTCTTTTTATACCTTCTTCAACAAAATCAATATAATTCTTAATTTGATCTTTGTAATTATCACCAAAACTTTCCAATGTATCGTGAATCACCAAAAAAGGTAAAGCAGGTTTTAATCCAACCATTGCTGAAAAACTACTCCATTTGTAGTTTTTAAGTAATTTCCTTTTTTCTCTTAAATTTAATTCTAAATTTTCCTTTGTGCGCACAGGATTCAAATGAATATATCTTGATATTTCTGTTCCATAATTATTATTGTCTATTACGATTGATTTATATCGACCTTGAAATAGATGACCAACACGTTCGTATTTTAGATTAAACCAAGTTGTATAGGACGTAAGTTGACCATGCATAAAGCGACTTAGATTTGCTTCATTAGTTTTTAGAAAAAAGTGAAAATGGTTGGGCATAAGGACATACGAATGTATTTCAACATTGAATTTTTTGCAGTTATCAGTAAGATTTTCAAGAAACCTTTGATAATCCTCGTCACATACAAAAATTTCTTTACGAAGAACACCACGATTCATAATGTGATACCACATCCCTGCAGCTTCTATTCTTAAAGGTCTAGGCATGTAAATATTGTAACAAAATTAAGGAAAAATGTAAAGCAGTGAACAGAGTGAGTGCCTGACCCCGATCTAATCGGGATTGCAAATTTGATTCCGCTTCATTTTCTTCGGGAGTGAAATGAGTGAGTGCCTGACCCCGAATAACTGGGGGGGGATTATTCCCCTATTTCTCTATTTTTTCCAGACGGATGTTGGTGAATTCTCCTGTGCTGGCGATGTTGCCGTAGCCCATGTGGATGTAAACTGTTGCCATACCGGTGACTTGATTGGTGAAGATAAGTTCTTTGCGCCACCATTGATTGTGTTCGCTCATCCAAAC
>JAOZNZ010000836.1 GCA_029933535.1 bacterium
ATCAAAACCATTACAAAATTCACGTGGCATTTAATGCGGCTTTTCGATTGTACTCCATCGAGAAGAAAAAAGTTGTGAACAATCTTGCTTAATAAGTGCTTTGGTTACTATAAATAATTAATGCGTATGCGTGTGTCCTTTCTTATGGTCAAGCGCGTGAAGAAGCCATTTTATCCATTCATCAACACCTTCCCCTGTTACGCTGGACAAAGTAATAACCGGCAATCCGGGGTGAATCTGCCACGCTCCTTCTTTACATCTTTCAACATCAAACTGCACATAAGGTAAAAGATCGGTTTTTGTAATTAGCATTAAACTTGCCGAGGCGAAAGCGGCGGGATATTTTTCCGGTTTGTCATCCCCTTCCGTTACGCTTATAGAAACAACTTTTGCGTCTTCACCAAGGTCAAAAGCGGATGGACAGACCAGATTACCGACATTTTCAATAATAAGAATATCAGAAGAGTCAAACGGTTTATTTGCCAGCATATTTTTAACTGATTGAGCATCGAGGTGGCACGCGCCGCCGGTATTAAGCTGTGAAACAGGGATATTAAGTTTTTTAAGTCTTTCCGCGTCATATCGTGTTTGAACATCACCTTCAATAACCGCAAGTGAATATTCGTTCATAATTTTAGGCAAAGATTTTTCAAGAAGAGTTGTTTTCCCAGAACCCGGTGAGCTAAGCATATTGATCATCAAAGCTTTCCGTACGGCAAGTTCATCACGGATTCCCGCAGCGATGTTATCATTTTTAGCGAGAACATTTTCTTCTATTATTATTTCGCGTTTAACGGGTTGGGAATTATTCGCGTTACCGCATCCACATTCTTCACACATTTTGTCACCTGTTTTAAATTATTTAATATTAATTTTTAAAGATAGTTAATTTTAACAAAATGAACTTTTTAAGTCAAAGCGAATTATGTAAAAAAAATAAGAATATGATATAATAATACAAGTCGAATAATAAACCCAATTCCGGCGACTATTCCCGGTATGCCACGAACAAGGCTTATTAATAATTTATAATTCTTTGATTTAGTCGCCGGAAGTGGGATAAATAACAACAACCTTATATAAAAAAATGAACATTCTTGATTCAATTGGAAATACTCCTTTGGTTAAACTTAATAAATTATCAAAAAGTTTATTCGCAGATGTCAAAGTAAAACTCGAGTCGAAGAATCCAATGGGGAGCGTTAAAGACAGAATTGCTCTCGCAATGATTGAAACAGCCGAAAAAGATGGCTCTCTTCAACCTGATGCGACAATTATTGAGCCGACAAGCGGAAATACAGGAATTGGTTTGGCTTTTGTTTCAGCGGTTAAAGGATATAAATTAATTCTCACAATGCCGGAAACAATGAGCCTTGAGCGCAGGCATCTACTTGAAATAATGGGAGCCGAACTTGTACTCACGCCAGGCGATAAAGGAATGAAAGGAGCAATTGACGAAGCTGAAAAACTTGTCAATGAAATTCCCGATTCTTATATGCCGCAACAGTTCAACAATCCGGCAAATCCGGCTGTTCATTACGAAACTACCGCTAAAGAGATCTGGCGCGATACAAATGGTAATGTTGATATCTTTGTAGCCGGCGTTGGAACCGGCGGAACAATTACCGGGATAGGAAATTTTCTAAAAGAGCAAAATCCAAATATTAAAGTCATCGCTATTGAGCCGAAAGGTTCTGCTGTTATTTCAGGAGAAGAAGCCGGACCGCATAAAATTCAAGGAATTGGTGCAGGTTTTATTCCCGAAG
>JAOZNZ010000837.1 GCA_029933535.1 bacterium
TATTTAGCAAATAGTTATATGAGGACAGCAAATTGTTATAGATGTACGGTTCGTTTTATGATACAATACTCAACGTTGAAAGAAAAAAATTCCATTCCCGCTATCGTAGTAATTATAGATAATTATTAATACTTAAACTTGCTTTAAACAAAATGAAAATTTTACTCGCTTCTATCGTATTACTCCTTTCTTTATTAGCTGTTTGTGCAGCGCCTGTTATGGCAGATATGCAAAGATTGACTATCAGTTCAAACAAGCGTTTTTTAATGAAACAAGACGGAACTCCGTTTTTTCCTCTTGCTGATACCGTTTGGAAACTTCCCTGGAAATTAAATCAAGCTGATGTTCTGGAATACTTACAAATTAGAAAGGATCAAAAATTTAATGCCATTAGTATGGTGGCTTTTCCTATGCCGTATGATGGTCCTGATAATGTCGCAAATGTGTACGGCAAGCATCCTTTTGAAATAGTAAGTGGAGAATATGATCCGTTGCAACCTCTTGAAACTACCGAATATGATTACTGGGATCATTTAGAATTTATTATTAGTTCGGCGCAAGATAAAGAACTATATATAATCTTGTTACCCGCATGGGGAGAACGGATTGCCGGCGACTGGGGCGATGGACATCCGACAAGTGCAGTTATCCTTGACACCGGCAACGCCAGCAATTATGCAAGTTGGATAAGTTATCGATTCAAAGATTATACAAATATTATCTGGATGATCGGTGGAGATCGAAGCGCAGTTTACGACAGCCGCGATTATCGACCCGCGTTTAGAGAAATGGCAGCCGGAATACTTGCCGGAAATTCTCTGCAGCCGGTGTTGTTGAGTTATCACCCCCGGAAATATAAGCCGAATTCTTCTGAATGGTTCAATAATGATAACTGGTTAAAGTTTAATTCAATTCAAGAGCAGCCAAACGATCAAATTAGTGCGATTAGATATGATTACGGTCTTTTACCGACAAAACCTACCTGGCTATTTGAAGGCCGGTATGAAGACTATTATAATTCTTCCGATGAATGGCAAGTAAGATTCCAGGCATATCAAACAATTTTTGCCGGAGGTTTCGGTTATACTTATGGACAAACGGTCGTTCATATGATTTCCAGTGGGTGGAAATCCAAAATGCACGATGTCGCTGCTGAAGATATGCAGCATCTTTATACCTTGATGACATCAATGACAGATGCTCAATATTTCAATAGAATTCCTGACCAATCATTTCTCGATGGCGATACCGGTTCCGGCGGAGTAAATTCTTCACGTATTGTGGCTACACGCACAGTTGATGGTGACCACGCGATGATTTACAGCGCCAACGGGCGGAATATCCGTGTGAAAATGGACCAACTCACCAATTCACCTATGAGAGCGATTTGGTTCAACCCACGTTCGGGCTTAGTTACTTTAGACAGTACTAATATTACCAGCGGAGCTGGAGCGCCTATTGTAGAGTTTGACCCACCGGGCAGCACAGCAAATGGCAATGATTATATTTTAGTATTGGATTTAGGCAATGGTTTGGAACCTGATCCTGATCCTGACCCTGACCCGTTACCGTCTTTATTTGCGGATACTTTCAATAATGTATCAAGTGGAACAATAAACGATGAAATAGATGTTGCCGGAAGACAATTCGGCACTCTTGCTACGATGGACTATGCCGGAGACGGAAATTCTACATCTACAGTTTATCTTGGAACCGGCAAGGCGGAATTAACCGAAGGATTTCTTATCAGAGGTCATAACTC
>JAOZNZ010000838.1 GCA_029933535.1 bacterium
TGCTTATCTTTTGATATTTTTTCCGGCACCGGTTCATAACTATATACCTTTTCTAACGATGTATAACCACCAATAGCTAACGGAACAGATTTTTTATCTTTTGTTTGATAATGGTCAAAATAACAATGTGTTCCGGGCGACATAACGACATCATGACCGGCTTGCGCGGCGGCAATTCCTCCTTTAATGCCGCGCCAGGACATTACAGTCGCGTTAGGTGCGAGCCCGCCTTCAAGGATTTCATCCCAACCGATAAGACGTTTACCGTGTTTATTCAAAAATTTTTCTATTCTGGTAATAAAATAGCTTTGTAATTCATGTTCATTTTTTATCCCGAGTTCTTTCATCCTTTTTTGAACTTTAGAATTAGATTTCCATTGGTTTTTTCTTGCTTCATCACCGCCGACATGAATATATTCATCCGGAAAAAGTTCCATAACTTCGGTCAAAACATCTTCCAAAAAATCAAAAGTTGATTCATCAACATTAAAAAGATTTGGGTGGATTCCCCAATATGTTGCAACCTCTATCGGTTTTTTTGTGCAGCCAATTTCCGGGTATGCTGCAATTGCCGCACTTTCGTGCCCGGGCATTTCGATTTCCGGGACTACATTAATATGCAGTTTTTTTGCATAATCAACAATTTCCCGAACATCATCTTGAGAATAAAATCCACCGTAACGTTTGCCGTCATATTTCTTCGGTTTATCATTAAGGTGTCCGATAATTGTTTCTTTCCGCCAGCCACCAATTTTGGTAAGTTCAGGATATTTTTTGATTTCTATACGCCATCCCTGGTCTTCGGTAAGATGCCAGTGAAACCGGTTCATTTTATACATCGCCAAATAATCAAGGAATTTTTTTACATCTTCTTTCGGGAAAAAATGTCTTGCAACGTCCAACATCATTCCCCGCCACACAAACCGTGGACTATCTTTGATATTTACACAGGTTACTGTCCAATTTATTCCGCTAACTATCGAATCGCTAAAAATTTCATAAGGAAGAAGCTGCCGCAAAGTCTGGCATCCATAAAATACACCAGCCGAATCTATGGAGCTAATAGTAATTTGGTTTGTGGCTACAGAAAGCGTATAACCTTCTTTACCAAGTTTATTGAGGTTTTTGTCAATGTTAAGCTTTATGATAGAATTCCCGGAACTTTTCCGTTTCAGAACTTTCAGGCGATAACCGGTTGCCGGTTCTAATATTCCCGCGAGAAAATCTCCGGTCGACCGCGTTTTTTTGTCGGTTTGGATCACAGTACCGCGAGTTAAAGTAAAAGTACCGGGACTATGTGTAATTTCCATAGGTAGTGGAATCACACTAATTGGTTTTACTGTTTTTGAATTTGAAACAAGTTTAATTAAGTTGGTCTGACTTGCGTTTGTGCATGCGGCAATTGCCCATACAGAAAGAATAATTATTGAGATAGTTTTCATAATTTGATTGAAGTTTATGGTTAAGAAATAGTAATTTAATGTTAACTGACAACTGAGTAATTCATTTTACCGGATCAAGTTTCTGACCTGTTAAAAGTGTTAAATATCCTAATTTAAAATTCCAAACAGCTATCTGAAAGGTCTTTGTTTTCTTCATTTTCTTTTTTTGAGTTCGCGTATGCGCCCTGCGTATGCCGGGGTGTAATTTATTTGTTATTTATTATTTGTTTTTTGTAATTTTCTTCATTTATACCACATAAGTCGAGCTGCTTGTGTCGCCACTTGTTTCTGTCCATTTTGTGTGAAAAAATTCTTTGC
>JAOZNZ010000171.1 GCA_029933535.1 bacterium
GATTCTGCAATAAAGGAAATGAAAATTCCTTATCTCTCAAAACCCCATATTAAATGTGATCCTTTCAGAACACTTATCGCCTGCATTCTCAGCCTGAGGACTAAAGATGAAACTACTTACGTGGCTTCCGAACGGCTTTTTTCTCATGCGGACACTCCCGCTCCTATGTTAAAACTCGGTGCGGAAAAAGTTGCGGAATTAATTTATCCCGTTGGCTTTTATAACCAGAAATCAAAACAAATAATTGAGATTTGCGAAACGCTTCTGGAAAAATATGAGGGGAAAGTTCCGGACGAAATTGATGAACTATTGAAATTTAAAGGAGTTGGCAGAAAAACTGCTAATCTTGTCGTAACGGAAGCGTTTAACAAACCGGGAATATGTGTTGACGTACATGTTCACCGGATTAGCAATCGCTGGGGTTATATTAAAACAAAAACTCCTGATGAAACGGAAATGATATTGAGAAAAAAATTGCCTGAAAAGTATTGGATAAATTTTAACCGTTTACTTGTAACTTACGGTCAAAATTTATGCTTCCCAATTTCCCCGAAATGCAGTGAATGTAAATTGTCATCAATATGCAAAAAAACCGGCGTGAAAAAAATGCGGTGAGAAATTGAATTATTATCGCGCTTGTAAGAAAGGCTTTGCGTCAATCCATATTTCGCTGCTGTCGAATAATTGGTGAACATTAATTTTTATTTTTTGGGGATTGTAAGGTCCTTTCATTCCAATCCATGTGTCATACAATTTTCCTGAAACTTTTATTTTGTTTATTTGGCCTTCGTAGTCGCTTGCGATATCTGATTTGTAAACTACTTTCGGCAGGAAAGCTGAACTGAAAATATCGCCGCCTCTGAACTCAAATTCTTCATCATCGAGATATTCGCGCCATTTAATTGTCTTGGTACTAACGCTTCCAATATTTCCATTTGCGTCAATGTAAACGCTCAAACTTCCGCCTTTAGAAAACAATTTTTTTAATACGACCGAAGATGGAGATGTGGAAGAACCTGACAGTCTGATGTCAGCGCCAATGCTTCCGCCATAAGTTTCCCAATACCAGTCATCGATAGGATTAGGTCCATCTTTAAACAGATTAACTTTAGAGCGGCATTTTATTTTATTGATAGTTTCGGCACTAATATGAACACCGTAATCAAGGAATTCATCACCGATATCTTCCGGATAAATTTCTACAGTTCCGAGAATATCCCCGCCAATAGCTGTAATTTGATTAATATTTTTTTCGCATATTATATTAGAATTAATATAACCACCGAGGACTTCGTAATCACCTTTTTTAGAAACAGCTTTAATTTTATTGATGTCACCCCCGGCGCTAATTGTAGAAATGGCATAATCGAAATCTGTACCGATAGAACCACCTACAGCGGATATTTCGCCGATATTACCACCGACATCAATATTTGCATAAATATTCCCACCAAGAGCGTATATATCTTTTCCCCATCCCGGGTCAATTATTATTTTAACATTTAAAGTTGCGATAACGCGTTTTAAGTTTCCGTTTGTAACTTTTATTACTGCCGGTTCATCATCGAAACCAATATCACCGCCTTTTACGACGATAGAATCAATATTTCCGTTGCAGATAATTCCTTTAGTAATTCCTGAATCCATAAAATCTTCATCTTCTTTGTGAAATGGATTGTTAACAATAATTGAATGGATCCCGCCTTCAGCAACGTTTATCATTCCAACAGATCCCTGATGAATTCTTAATTTTCCAATGCGTCCTTTTGTATCAATTAAGTTAACAGTCCCTGGAACGAAAATATTTTTGAAACCTGCGTCGGAAATTATGCAATCAAGTTTAATAAGCCCATCACCATTTTTGGATATAAGTTTTATTTTAATCTCATCTTTATCAGATCCGTTTTCAATAACTATCGACCTGGCATCAGGGAAAATAGGCTTACGGTTGTAAAGAACTAAAAACCTGTCTCCATCTGCATCTTCGTAAGGGCGTTGAACATCAACATAGAAGTTTTCATATGAAGTCGGGGGAGTAGAATCATGTGCTCTGTAAATCTGAGCGATAATTCTGCATTTGAGGAGACCTGGAGTTACCGGAGTTCTCCAAACAAGATATCCGCGAGTCCAGGTTTGTGCGTTAGTAATTATTTCTCCTGAAACAGAATCAACTATTTCCGGCCAATTGGTCGTGCCGTCAGAGCTGATTGCCCAAGCGGTAATAATGACCGGGTTAGTTTCATTTAAGACATTAAAATAAACTTTATCGAAATTGTAATCGGTGCTTGTGATATATTCATCTCTGTCAACCGAAACATTAAAATCCATTTCGTCTTCGCCGACAAGAATTCTCAATTTTGTATGTCCGATAAATGGAGAGCCTAATTCCTGGCAATAAACATCAATGATTTCTTCACCGAACCAGTTAGGTTCAGGAATAATAGCAGCCGTATTCAAAGCCTGATTGAAAGTTATTTGAATATGTTCATTGCCTTTAACCCACCATGTGTAATTTTTGTCCGGGGAACCGTTTACAAGACCTTCATAAGAATCAAGCAAATCTTCGATGATATAACTTTCGTTTATATCAAGGTAAATATCATCAAAAACAAGTTGCGGAATTGGAAACCAAACTACACCGCGACGCCATTCAGGGCAAACATCCGTTGCGTCCTGTCCGAGAGTATTAATCAGGTTAAATTTTTCATTATTTCCATAAATATTCCATACGCCCATACTTATTTCGCGGTCATCCGGGAAGACGTCTTCATCGGGAATGATTTCGATAATTTCGTTTAATTTAGGGCTAATAGTGATTTCGAGAGGAGTAATGGAATCATTATGAGTCGGGTTTTCAGAAATGAGTTTCGCGCAAATATATCCGTCACCGTCATTATTATTATTAATCCATATACCGCCCGTGGAATTTGTGGAGAACCCATTGATTAATTTTACTGAACTAACTTCAAGTTGATATGCATCAAATGACCAGCAAAGATTTATTTGAGATATGTCAAAGCCATGCGGATTTCCAACCGTTACGGTTAAAGTGTAATTAGTTCCAATTACAGGCGGCGTTTGCGGACTGCTTAACCAAATTCCAATACCGTTAGGATAAACGTACCAGTCACTCTCTTCAATTCTGTCATCGTTTATTTTTAAAACGCCGTTGTAAGCAACACGGGTATAAACATAGTCGTACAGTCCTGTTCCGATATTAAATTCCCAATAAGGTTCATCTTCAAGAGCGAACATTTTTATAGAAGCGATATCTTCTGAATTTGTGACGGCATTTTTTGTGAAAAAATGTATTCGCGCGACGGTAGTAATGTATGTTATTTCCTCGCCGTATTTGTTAGTAAAGCCTGTATGAACGAGAATGTTTTCAATAGAATTTTCCACTATATTTTCAATTTCATTTTCATCGAGTAATATTTCCCATTTATCACTAAGAACAATAATTTCATCCGAATCAAATTCTATTTCCGCAGATACTTCATTCCATTCGGAATTTAAAGGATTGTTTACCGAAAGGATGATATTAGTTGCAATACCGGCATAAAGCATTCCGGCAGGATTTAAATTAAGAAAAACATCGTCAGCTTCACTTATTACCAATCTATATTCTGAAACACCGTCACCTGCAACATCCTCCGAGCCTAAAATATCGTTTGAATTACCATTGGTCATTGTACAATAATTGTTTGTTGATATTTCCGGTGTTATCGGTTTAAGTAAAGCGTCACCATAGCGAAGAGCTTTAAATTTTATTGTTGCAAGTTTGTTGGTAGCATCTGACAAATCAATTGAATTTCCGGTGATGTTTAACACAGTTGCTGATGTGTCGCCTGTAAGAGATAAATTTATAGAATTAACTCCCTCCGATTCCGGCATCAATTCAACTACGGTAGAATCATAAAGCCAATTCAAATTGAAAGTAGTATTTGAAGCTGAGCCATAAGAAAGAACTGTTAAAGTAATTTCGCTGCCGGGTTTAAATACGTTTAAGCTATTTGTATTTAGCGTCACATCTACAAAGATTTGTTTTGTCGAATCGCTTTCTGAGACAATTGGAATAGTTGCCGGCCATTTAACATCCCAGGCATTTTCATCAGAGAAATCGGTATATAAATATTCAATTGAGCCGTTTCCATAAACGAAACCTAATTGTCCCGGAACCTGAGGTGTAAAAGAAATTATTCCCAGTTCAAATTTATTTGAAGTTAAGATCAGAGGAGAGTTAGTCCAATCAATAATTAAGTTGCTGATATAATCAGTATGCCGGAAATTGTTGCTTAAATAACTTTCATATTCATAAACAGAATTAGAAATAAGATTAAAAGAAAAATCTGCATTATTATTTTGAAGTTGGATGCCAGGAATGAAATGAACGCTGTTACTGTCAATTTGAAAACTGTTAAACAATGCTTCAAGATTTATTGCATCTAAAACAATGTCGCTGTCAGTAAATTTTTGAAGTATAACTTTCGCACTGCAGGAATTTCCAATTATGCCAACGCTTTCAACAGGCTCAAATGAAACACATAATCCGTCGGCATAGCGAATATTCAATTCGGCATCGAATATTCCATCATCTTCATCATCTGCCGCGCCGAGTAAATCGACAATACCGAGTTTATTTATAACGGTACCATAATCTTTATCTTCGGTATAAAGTTCAAGATAAGTTTCATCGATATCGATGGGCAGCATTTTAATTTTTGCAAAAACACCACCGAAATTTGTTGCATTACAAAAACCTTCAGCAATAATCTGTTCTACAATAGAAGTATAGCAATTAACTGTTCCGGCTTGATTGGTGATGCAAAATACAGTTTTGCCTACTATTGCAGTTGTCATTGTGGAAGTAAAGAAATCAGGAATAATTTCAACCGAAATATTGCTCAACACACTTGAATCAAAATCCATGACAGCGCGAATATGGTCATAACCGGGTGTGCCTTCAGTTCCGCCTATAACGATGTTAATATCTGTAGTTTTTATTGCGAAAGGAATTTCGCGCTGAGTTGGAACAACTGTTAAAGTATAGCCGGGTTTTTCGGTAATCAGAATTGGAAATTCATCAAGTCCATCATCTTCTACTTCGGTATTTCCGAGAACATCGCTTCCATCGTAAGTCATAGAAGTGGGGTTATTGGTATAGATGACATCGCAATTTAATTTATCGATAAAGCTGCCATTGCAAACGCCGTAATAATTTGTAAAAACATCGTATATAAACGCATCGTCATCATATTCCATTCCAATGCATTTTAAACGCGCAATGACAAGTTCAGCTCCGGGATTTATTGCACCATCTTTTGCAGTTGCCTGTGCCCAAAACAAAGCTGTTGTAGTTGTTTGTTCGAAATGAGAATTATTTTGATCAAAGTCCCATTTTTCATTATTCCATTCACAATCAATAACAAACACACCGTAAGGCCACCAAACAGATACATTTAAAAGCGGGGAGTGAGTCCATTCTATCACTTCTGACTCATTGAAATAAGCAACAACTGAAACGTCAAATACTTCCCCGGGATTAATCATTCTATTCGGCCCGTTAAAGCCGAGAGTAACGCCTGTGCATTTCAGCGCGGGCATAAGAATGGCGCAAAAGCAAAGTAAGAAAATTCTAAAAGTTTTATATGTCATATAATAATTTCATTTAATTGATAATGTAATCTATTATATTAATAACAAGTTTTATGCCATAAGAATAAAACGCTTTAAAACGGTGACTTAAAAGAGCTGAAAAGATATTTTATCGCAGTTTTGCAACAGACTTTTTGCATAAATGCAATAAGTATATATAAATGACGAAAATCAACAACGTTTTGAAAAAAAATCCATTAAGTGATACAATATAGATATGAATTATAAAGTAATAACTTATTACAAATTGAAACTTTTTTGAAAATAAAATGAAAAAAATTAAAAAAACATTATTTCACCTCCGGAAAAAGAAAGATGAAGGAGAGAAAATTATTTCTCTTACAGCTTATGACGCCCTTACAGCTTCGTGGCTGTCTGAATGTGATATAGACTTTCTGCTTGTGGGTGATTCTCTCGCAAATGTTGTGGCAGGCTACGAAACAACCTTGCCTGTCACCATGGACCAGATTGCTTATCATACGGAGATAGTTGTCAGAGGAGCGGAAAATATTCCGGTTGTAGCTGATATGCCTTTTCTTTCTTATGAAATCAATCCTGAAGAAGCAGTAAGGAATGCAGGCAGACTTGTTAAACAGTCGGGTGCAGATGGAGTAAAAATTGAAGGTGGAATGAATATTATTCCCGCAGTAAAAAAAATTACCGATGCGCATATTCCGGTTATAGGTCATACGGGATTAAAACCGCAGGCTGTATTGCAGCTTGGTGGTTACAAAGTTCAGGGGAAAACACCTGCAGCAGCAGAAATTATAAAAGAAGAAGCCCGGGCTTTACAGGAAGCAGGAGCAATCGCGATAGTTCTTGAATGTATTCCGAGTGGATTAGCGCAGGAAATAACGGAAGAACTTAACATTCCTACTATAGGTATTGGGGCAGGTAAGGGATGTGACGGCCAGGTACTTGTAACGCATGATTTACTTGGTTGGTTTGAAAAGCCCAAAAAATTTGTTAAACAATATTCGGATTTTCGAAACTCTGCAATAACTTCAGTTCGAACATTTATAGATGAAGTTAATGCAGGCGAATTTCCAAACCAGGAGCATACTTTTTAAAATTAAAATTATGATACAATTAATAAAAATAATAATAATTCTGCTGCTTATCCATCCTATTTTAGGATGTAAGAAAAAACAAACTCCAGGTCAGCTTGCGCAGGAGGCTAATGCAGCATTTGAAGCTGGTGATTACGGCAGAGCGGCATGGATATTTAATGAATTAGAACGTGAGTTTAGAGATA
>JAOZNZ010000839.1 GCA_029933535.1 bacterium
AAATATTACCGGTTTTAGCCACTGAATTCGTCCATGCAGTTCCTTTTATTTTATTATGTTCAATACTGCCAACGCGGAAAATTTTATATCCACCGGCCGGTATAATTCCGGTATCAAAGAAAAGTTTGTGCCGATTGCAATAAAAAGGTTTCGCTCTCGTATGAATTTCAGCAACGCAATATTCTTCATGTTTATATCCCTCCCACTGAGTGCTGACAGCTTTGTTTTTGGCATCATAAACAAGCAAAGCGTCTTCCGGTTTTGTATTTTCCTCAGGCATATTAATCCATGCTTCGATTATTTTTTCAGATGGATAAGGCAACGGATTAAAAACGGTTATCAAGACGTCGCTGTCATCAAATTTACTCGTATCAGTTTTAATAATCAAATCTTTAAATGCCTGTTCCATAACAGTATTGGCAATATCAATAACCTGATTTAATCTATATTCAGTATCCGCTACAGTTTTGTCCTGAGTAACTCCATTAATAGAATCATGAGGATGAGATTCCAACAAATATTTCCAGGCTTTATTTATAAATTGTTCCGGAAATTCCGCGCCCTGCAACGCGGTTAAATTTGCTAATGGTTCGGCGAAGCGAATAAGTATGTTCTGTGCTTTTTTGTTTAGTTGTTTTAAATAAAGTCTTGTTGATAAAGCATTCCCAGTCATTGCTCTTACAGGTCCATCTCTTAATTCGCCTTTTACAGTTTTAAGTTTTGCGCGGTTAATATTTTTATTTAAAACTTCAACAAATTCCGCCATAGAAGTTTGAACCCAGTGTCTTTTCTTCTTATCTTTTTTGTTAATAATTTTAATTAATTCCGGAAGCATATTTTGAAATGCTGTATAATCGCAGCCATTCATCATAAGCCGGTTATCATCTATCAAACTTTCGTCAGTAGTTTCCCAAACCTCATCAATCAGATCCTGTGTAATGATTTCATCATGCCATTTTGAAGGAGTGTCTAACATAAAATGGTCCTGCTCCATTTTTTCTCTGTCAGCACGATGATAACCAATATATCCATTCGCCCAGTCATAATTCCAATCTTTAGAGAAGTGATTAACACCAAATAAAACAGATAGATGAAAGCCAAGATAAAAATTCTGGCGACCACGTACTCCAAAACGTGTTGTCAGCAGTTCCGTTCCATCAGGAGCCAGCCATAAGAACTCTGAATCCGGAGCTCTTTCTTTACGAACTCTTTTGCCAATCATAGCTGTTTCAATACCGAAGCCGGCATAAATTTGCGGCAGCTGAGCTGTTTGTCCCCAGCCAAAAGCTGTATAACCAACATTAAAAGCATCACCAAATTCTTTAGAAATTCGATTTCCCCATAGTAAATTTCTGACCAAAGCTTCTCCATCAACAGGATATTCATCGGGAAGAGTGTACCAGGGACCTATCAGCAATTTACCTGATTTCACAAGTTTGGCTATTTGTTCTTTTTTATCAGGAGAGAACTCAAGATAATCCAATACAGGAATCACCTGACCATCAAGTAAAAATGAATGGCAGGTTCCGGACTCTAATGCATCTATCAGTTCGTCCATAAAACTGATAAGCATGTTTCTGGTTTCCCACATCGGATATCGCCATTCGCGATCCCAGTGAGTATGATTAACTATATGAGCGATTTGTTTTTTTGTTTTCTTTTTAGTTTTAGCTTTTGCCATGGTATATAACCCGAAGGGTTTAGGGTTTAAGGTGTCAGGTGTCAGGTGTCAGGTGTCAGGTGTCAGGTGTCAGGT
>JAOZNZ010000840.1 GCA_029933535.1 bacterium
ATATCCTCGCGGAATCTTATGGCGGAAATTGGGACTGGCCTAATAATAACTGGTATGCCGCGCGTGAGCGTTCAGATTCAGGCCTTTTCAGATTTTATGTTTGGGACGCCGAAGGTAGTTTTTATTTTGGAAATGCCATCAGTGTCGACAGCTTTAACCAGAATCCTTCATATGCTCCTAACGGCGGGAAAGGGCTTAACGGCGAAAATGTTCCTATTGCCAATATTTTTCAGGCACTTAAACCAAGTGCAGAATTTCGGCTCCTCTTTGCTGACAGAATTCAAAAACATTATTATAACAACGGATGCATGATTCAGGCAAACCTTATTCAAACCTGGCAGGAACTCGAAAATGTTATGTCACCAATGTTTTCCTCTTTCTTTGGAGGATCACTTAATGTGAACACACGAACACAATGGATTCCTAATCGCCGGCCTTATGTTTTCCAGCAATTTAGTAATGAAAATTTATGGCCGGATACTCACGCTCCTTATTTTAACCAGCATGGCGGCTCTATACCTTCCGGTTTTGAAGTTTCAATTCATAACGCTAATTCCGCCGGAACAATTTATTATACAACAGACGGCAGCGATCCGAGAAATCCCGGTGGCTCAATTCATGGATCAACATATTCATCCCCTGTTCTCTTAACAAAAACAACTCAAATTAAATCCCGCGTCTTTGATTCAGGAGCGGTAGAATGGAGCCCGATTTGTGAAGCCGTTTTTTCTGTTACAGGTGCACAGAATATTGTCGTTTCTGAAATTATGTACCATCCCCCGGGCGGAGATGATTTCGAGTACATAGAAATAAAAAATATCAGCGGCGGTAATTTAGATATTTCTGATCTTTCTTTCGTTGACGGTATTTACTTCTCATTCGCAGGAAGTGCGGTAACAGAACTTAGCAATGAAGCTTATGTAGTCGTTGTAAAAAGCAACGCTGTATTTGCTTCGTTTTACAATACAAATGATATTCTTATAGCAGGCGAGTTCGAAGGACAATTAGCAAATAGTGGCGAAAGAATTGAAATCCAGGGTGCCGCAGGAGAAACTTTAGCCGCATTCATATATAGCGACGATTGGTATCCAACTACTGACGGTGATGGATATTCCCTCGTTATCGTTAATCCTTATGAATCTACAAATTTATGGAATCTACAGGAAGGCTGGAGAGCAAGTCACTATACAAACGGCTCACCGGGCAAAACTGATATCCCCGAACCGGTAATAGGGATTTGGATTGTTGGAATATTAGTCCCCCTTATTAAAGGGGGTGCCCGATAGGGAGGGGGATTTTAACATGGATTATTGGTAAGAGGAAATTTAATTCAGAGAATTAAATTTTTGATTTTTTTCGCGAATGCGAAAAAATATATGGAGTGCAGTAATAAAGAAATTTTGCTTTCGCAAAATTTCATTTACTGCGACATAACAAAAACTTTTATGCAAGAATAAACTCCCCGCCTAGTCCCCTCTCGAGCAGAATGCCCCGGTCGAAGCATCGGGTAGGGGTGGCAGCAAGGCGAAGTGTGTAATTGGATTTATATTTTATCAGTTTTCCTCTGGAAATTCAATTTTCTATTTTTTTACCGGACTTTAGTGCTTTTTTATCAGATAAAATTTATTTTTTTCACCCTTGAAAAATGTATGAAAATTCAAAAAATACTTTTTATTACTTCCTCACTAGTACTTGCAAACAATTCTTTCGCAACAGTTGTCATTAATGAAATCGCTGCAGCCACATCCGACAGA
>JAOZNZ010000841.1 GCA_029933535.1 bacterium
GCTTTTTCTAATCAATGGAAACATGTTACTGCAACAGTAATGCCAAGTGGCGATTATAGAGTTTCTCTTGAAGGAACAACAGACATAACCGGAACCGGACTAAATGGAATCGATGATGCCTATAGTAATGATGCACGCTATTTTGTAGGAGGAGATTGGATGAGCGGAAATTTATTTCATGGTTATATAGATGAGCTTAAAGTAGATATGATACCTGAACCTGTGTTATTTATTAATTGTTATTTATTATTTATTATTTATCATCGGAGGAAATTTATTCCAAGTACGTAAGCACATCGAGATAAATTTAGCTTTTTATTATGAGACAAAAATATTTCTTACTTTTATTATTTTTAACATCAGTTATCGCACTTGCTGATCCTCCGACTGACAGCAGCAGTACTCTTGCTTTATGGCACATGAATGCAATAAGTAATCCGATAACGCAATTCTGGAGTGTAGTTGATAACGATGCATCAAATTTATATCGCAACAACAATTTAACAATAGGTTACGACACAAATGTTCTTGTTGCAGGCGGTGTAGATGGCAACGCGTTATATTTTGACGGCACATACAGATTTTCTTCAACTAACAACTGGGAAAATCTTGATACAATTAAAATTGAGTTTGATGTTAAACCGCTCAAGTTTGATGCTGAACAACGATTATTGGAAATCACTTCAGCTATAAGTGTGAGATTTCAACCAAATAGCGGACATACTCATGGTCGGATATGGTTTGTTGTTTATGATGATGGCGGTGATGCAAATAGTATTTATTCAGGTTGGCTGACTGCATCCGCTTTCTCAAATCAATGGAAACACGCTGCCGTACAGGTTCATTCTAACGGGACTTATTCCGTTTCACTTGAAGGAACAACCGATGTGACCGGCAGCGGACTTTCAGGTATCGATAATGCTCATACCGGCATGGCTCGTTGTTATGTTGGTGGAGACCATTCAGGCGGGAATGTATTTCATGGTTATCTCAGCAGAATAAAAATCAGTTATGATATTCCTAAACGACCGAATTTACTTTTTTCATTCAGTGATTTGCCGGAATTAAGAAACAAGGCACAGAGAGGCGTAGCCAAAGATATATATACATTAATGAAAAGTAAAGCTGATGCCTATCTTTCAATAGCAACAAATCCTTACTCCTTTACCGATGCAACTGCCGGACGTACATTATCAAAACAACTTTTAATGCTCGGAATGACAGGTTATATTTCCGGGGAATCAAAATATATTAATAAAGCTATTGATGTTCTTTGCTCGGCTGTTGAACAGAGTGATGTTAATACATTCGTTGGTTTTAACGGGCATCTTGCCGTTGCTGACGCTGCGAAAGCTTATACAATCGCTTATGACTGGCTTGAACCTTATATGACAGCCGGTCAGACCAATCTTGTTAAAACTGAAATTTATCAGTTTGGTGGCTGGTTATATAATGCAATAAACACTACTTATGTCGGCGATCAAACCCCTCAAAGATTTGCAAGTAATCATAATGCCGGTACCGCTGGCGCTTTAGGTTTATGCGGCTTAATATTAGGAAATGATGCTCCGGGAATCTGGGTTAGCCGCGCGACACATCAAACTACAAATTATTTTATATATTCTACCGATGCAACGGGTTGCGCTTATGAAGGGATGCAATATATGCTTTATGCTTTTCAGGGAGCAATACCATATTCAGTAGGTTATGAAAGAGAAAAAGGAATAGATATTATCTTACCTAAAATGAGTCA
>JAOZNZ010000172.1 GCA_029933535.1 bacterium
TTATTGTTAATATCTTTTGTTTGTCCCGTTTTAAGCGCTGAGGATAAATTGACGGTTTCCGATGCCCAACCGAACAAACAGTTCGGTTGGGCGGTTGCGGTTGCGGGAGATGTGGCGATTATCGGAGCAAAAGACTAGTGTCATGTCAACGCCGTAAAGTTATCAAAAAGGATGTAGCTGCCGGAGAGCGGAGCGAGCCGGTGGAGTCCACAAGCTCGTGCCTCGCTTGCAGCCACATTTGTGTTTGCTTGTATATCATTACAAACTTGACATGACACTAGGATTCCGCTGGCTTAAATGCCGGAGCGGCATATTTTTTCGAAAAGTTTATCCTTTTCTCCACCTCAAATAGCTACCAATGCGTTAATTTTTCCGTCAGCAGGAACAATTCTATTGGCACCGTCACCGACAAATATTCTTTGGAATTTCGAAAATATCACTGACGGTATTGACGGCCGAATTTGATGATAACAAAAATTTCCGTGCATCTTGCGGAAACAACAAACATAATATAATCACATGTCCCGGACTCAGAATGAGCGGCCGGGCAGCAAAGGACACAACAATGAACAATTTTATTTACCGATTACTGATTACCGATTACCGATATCTCTTACTTCTGTTACTCTCTTCAACTCTTTTCGCGGATACTTTTTATGTCGGACAATCAGGCTCTCCGGGCGGGAATTATTTCACCGATATTCAGTCGGCGGTTTATGCGGCTGACGATGGTGATTCTGTCATAGTATCAAACGGAACCTACGTTTTAAGTTCAGAAATCAGTGTTACCAATGGTTTGACAATTCAAAGTGCAAATGGTTCTGAGAACACAATTGTTGATGGAAATAATTCCAACCGATGTTTTAACCTTCGTGAAAAGAACATTGTTCTTTCGGGATTTACAATCACAAACGGAAATTCCGGGAATGGACACGGTGGAGGGATTTATTGTCACGAAAAATCGGCTGAAATAAAAAATTGTACAATTGTCGGAAATTATACGGTTAACTGGGGCGGCGGTGTTTGCTATGGAACAATAATCAACTGCAAACTAATTGCTAATACTGCAAGTTATGGCGGAGGTACTTTTAAATCAATTGTTAGTAACAGCTTAGTTGCTTTTAATTTTGCACGCAGTGAGGGGGGCGGATCTCATAAAGGTTCAATCAATAATTGCACTGTTGCCGGAAATACTGCTTCTTTCAATGGTGGGGGTACCTCCTCTTGCACCAACAAAAACTCAATCATTTATTATAATCATGCTCCGAACGGTCCAAACATAAAAGACGGATTATCTGATTATTGCTGCACAACACCGGACGGACCAAGCGGAACAGGTAATATTTCCGTTGAACCAGTATTAGTGTCAGCAACTTATATAGCGACAAACTCACCGTGTATTGGAGCCGGTTTGTTTGCTTATGCAGACGGAGTTGATATTGATGGTGAACTCTGGAAAAATCCTCCGGCTATCGGTTGTGATCAGCCTTACGCGTTTGCACTTTTGGGCTCGCTTTCAGTTTCGATCAAAGCAACAAGAATTTTTACTTATGTTGATATTCCATTAACTTTTTCAGCCGATATATCCGGGAAATTATATAAAAACAGTTGGGATTTAGATGACGGAACTACTGAAACTGATAAATTTCAGGTTATACATTCGTGGAGTGAAACCGGAAAATATAATGTTGGTCTGACAGCTTATAATAATACATATCCGGCAGGTGTTTCCGGTTCTATTGAAGTTAATATTATTACGAATATTCATTATGTAAATATTAATAATCCATCGCCGGTTCTACCTTATTCTACTTGGGAAACCGCCGCGACAAATATTCAGGACGCTGTTGATATAGCTGATAATGGCGGGAAAATCATTGTTACAAATGGAATGTTTTTTATATATCCCCGGTTATATGTTGATAAAAGTCTCATTATTGAATCTGTTAACGGTCCGGAAAATACATTCGTTGTTGGAACCAATTATGGTAATGTTTTTTACTTGAAGGGATCCAATATTGTTGTTTCCGGTTTTACTATTACAAACGGATATGCTACTTCCGGTGGCGGAGTTCGTTCCTTTTATCCAATAAACATGATTACAAATTGCATAATTGTCGGGAATAAAGCAACTGACGGCGCAGGGGTTTATAAAGCTACGGTTAACAATTGTTCTATCCGGGGGAACTCGGCAAACGGTGATGGCGGAGGAACTTATTTAAGCACAGTCAATAACTGCACGATTAACGGGAATTCGGCACACAACGGTGGTGGGATTTATAACTCTAAAGTCAATAACTGCACTATCAGTGACAATACAGCAGACAATTATGGCGGTGGAATATATGCCGGCACGGCAAATAGCTGCATTATCAGCGAAAACTCGGCGGGAATTTATGGCGGTGGTGCTTATTACGGAATAATTAACAACTCTACAATCAACGGAAATACATCAGACCGTTTTGGCGGTGGAACTTACTTTACCACTATTAACAATAGTACAATCAACGGGAATTCGGCAGTATATGATGGTGGCGGAGCTTGTTATGGGATTTTAAACAATTGTATAATTAGCGGAAACGTTGCTGAATATGGTGGCGGGGTCTATAATACTACCGGAGGTTCGTTGACAAACTGTCTGATTAATGGATTGAACAGTGCAATTTTTGGCGGCGGAGTTTATTTAAGCGAAGGAGGCGATCTTTATAACTGTACGATCGCAGGTAATTTCGCTTCCGGTTCAGGTGGAGGAATCGTATGTTCCAATGGCGGTGTTATTGTTAATTCTATTATTTATGATAATACTGCTTTGATAAGCGGTGGGAACTGGAAAAGTTACGCCTCAAACGTTGTTTTTTCATATTCCTGTACTACCCCCACAAATAATCTTCCGGTTGGAAACCTATGTTTTCCTGATAATCCTGAATTTGAAATTCCAGGATCTGATTACCATTTGATAGAAAGTTCGCCTTGCATTGATTCTGGAGTCATCATGCCATGGATGACCGGCGCAAAAGATTTGGATGGTAATCCGAGAATCATCGGTGGAATGGTAGACATAGGCTGTTATGAATACATTCCGGAACCTTGCTTAATTATCATTGTATTAATTCCCCTTTTTCTAAAGTGGATTAGGGGGATTTAATTGGATTATTTATTCCCGACGCCTTTTGGGGCCGGGATCTTCGATATTGTTACGACATTTATAATTTATTATTTATTTGGAGGAAATTTATTTCCTAAATTAAATTTTCTAAATTGAGGGCACTCGAAAAGCTTTTCGAGTTCCTCCTAACATCAAACTAAAGGTAAAATCATGAATACGGCAAAACTCAATTTCTATGTCCAACCAATTGTTTTCTTAATCTGTTTTTTTATCAGCGCGGCAAATTCGCTTGGGAATTCTGTATTCCAAAACCCGAAATCCATGGTTCAAAATTCAAGATTACCAAGTCACCAAATTGCCAGATCACCAAAATCCGCTGAAAGCAAGACAATCATACCAGGCGAAATTCCCGTTGGCCTGGATGCTTCCGCGTGGTATAAAATCCAGAAACAAATCCGTGATCAAAAATCCAACACTCCAATAATTTTATCACGCAATATGCGTGGCCAACGATCAATCACTCCTTCTCTCATGGCGCCTGTC
The DNA here is from genome assembly GCA_029933535.1 of bacterium. Taxonomy (GTDB): domain Bacteria; phylum Auribacterota; class UBA3054; order UBA3054; family B51-G9; genus B51-G9. Next base: position 3,650 of record JAOZNZ010000172.1, read on the forward strand.
TTCAGCTCTGAAGAGAAATTGACCGCTTCCGATGCGCAACCAAACGAACAGTTCGGTTGGGCGGTTGCGGTTGCGGGAGATGTGGCGATTATCGGAGCAAAAGACAAGGATTCTGCTGGCTCAAATGCCGGCGCGGCATATATTTTCGAGCGCAATACAGGCACCACAAATGTCTGGGGGCAGGTTAAAAAATTGACCGCATCCGATGCGCAAATGCTTGATTATTTCGGCGGTGCTGTTGGCGTTAAGGGTGACGTAGCGATTGTCGGCGCAGGTCACGAGGACACTAGTGGCGCTGAAGCCGGCGCGGCGTATATCTTTGAACGTGATTCCGGTGGAATCAATGCCTGGGGTGAAGTGAAAAAGTTGATGGCTTCTGACGCGCAAGCGGGAGATCAGTTCGGATATTCAGTTTCGATAGCGGGTGACGTGGCCGTTGTCGGCGCTTATAAAGACGATGACGGAGGTACTAATTCCGGCGCGGTATATATTTTCGAGCGGAACTATGGAGGCGTCAATGCATGGGGTGAAGTGAAAAAACTGACAGCGTCAGATGCGCAGGAAAACGATGATTTCGGCATCTCAGTCGCTGTGTGGGGAGATGTGATTGTTGTCGGAGTGCGTCGCGAGGATGACGGTGGCTCCGATTCCGGGGCGGCGTATATTTTCGAACGAAACTCCGGTGGAATTAATTTCTGGGGTGAAACAAAAAAACTTCTCGCTTCCGATGCGCAAGCGGGTGATAACTTCGGCTGGTCGGTCGCCGTGGAGGGAGATGTTGCCCTTGTTGGAGCATATTTGGAGGATGATGGCGATGCAAATGCAGGTGCCGCATATATTTTTGAGAGAAACGCCGACGGCATAAATACATGGGGGGAGGTGAAAAAACTGACCGCGCATGATGCGCAGGGTGGTGATTATTTCGGTCGTTCGGTCTCAATGGCAGGTGACATTGTTATTGTTGGCGCAGACGGTGAGGATGACGGCGGCTCTTTTGCCGGCGCTGCATATATTTTTGCGCGCAACGCTGGCGGAGTAAATGGCTGGGAAGAAGTGAAGAAATTGACCGCTACCGATGCACAGGCAGGCAATAGGTTCGGCCACTCAGTTGCTGTGGCCGGCGGCGTTGCATTTGTCGGGGCAAACGGTGATGATGACAAAGGTTCCCAAGCCGGCGCGGCGTATGTCCTTCCGGTTTCTCATGAAACAAAAGAATTCAAGGAAGCCGTAAAAAAGATCTCCTCCGATGCCCAACTGCACGGACACTTCGGTTGGGCTGTAGCCGTAGATGGAGATGTTGCTGTAATAGGCGCAAAATACGAGGATGCTGTTGGCAATGATTCCGGCGCGGCATATATTTTAGAACGTAATATCGGGGGTGTCAATGCTTGGGGTGAGGTGAAAAAACTCACCGCTTCCGACGCGCAGAACGATGATCAGTTTGGAATCTCTGTTGCAGTGGCTGGAGATGTGGCGGTTGTTGGTGCATACCTTGAAGATGCCGGTGGCTTTCAAGCCGGTGCAGCGTATGTTTTCGAGCGCAACACCGGCGGGATAAATGCCTGGGGTGAAGTGAAAAAGCTTGTCGCTTCCGATGCGGAGGAGGGGGATACCTTCGGCTTTTCGGTTGCAATGGCGGGCGATGTCGCGCTCATTGGCGCATCTACAGAGGATGAAAACGGATTTTCGGCAGGCGCCGCATATATCTTTGAACGGAACGCCGGCGGTATAAATGCCTGGGGTGAAGTGAAAAAGCTAATCGCTTCTGATACACAGCAGACTAATCGCTTCGGTTATTCTGTTGCAGTGGATGGCGATGTCGCAATTATAGGCGCAAGAAATGAGGGGACTGGCGGAACTGATGCCGGCGCGGCATATATCTTTGAACGGAACACGGGAGGCATTAATGCCTGGGGGGAAGTGAAAAAGCTGATCGCATCCGATGCGCAGGAAAGTGTTCGCTTCGGTTCTTCAGTCGCAGTGGCCGGGGATATCGCGGTTATTGGCGCACTATTCGATAATGCTGAAGGTCCTGCTGCCGGCGCCGCGTATGTTTTTGAGCGGAATGCGGATGGCATTAATTCCTGGGGAGAAGTAAAAAAACTAATAGCTTCCGATGCTGATGCCAATGACCAATTTGGCGATTCCGTTGCAGTAGCGGGGGATATAGTTGTTGTCGGCGCGCACTTTGAGGATGCCGGACTTATTCGGACAGGTGCTGCGTATATTTTTGAACGAAATGCCGGCGGTACAAATGCCTGGGGAGAAATAAAAAAACTTTCCGCGTCAGATGCTCAGGAATACGATTACTTCGGTGATTCAGTTGCCGTTGCAGGTGACGTGGTGGTTATCGGTGCGTACATTGAAGATGAAGGCGCGACTAATGCCGGAGCGGTATATTTTTTCGAAAAGTTTATCCCTTCTACACCTCAAATTGCTACCAATGCGTTAATTTTTCCGTCAGCAGGTGCAATTCTATTGGCACCGTCACCGACAAATATTCTTTGGAATTTCGAAAAAATTACAGATGACTTTGACGGCACGAATTTGATGATAACAAAAATTTCCGTGCATATTGCGGAAACAACAAACGAAGTTTCTATAGTCACGAATAATATTTATAATTTTCTCGGACAAGTCCCTTGGTTCGTGCCTGAAAATTTATGGGGCGGTAACACAAATTATGTTCTTAAATTCGAAGTAGTTAACAGTTCGTCATTAACCAACAGCAGAACTTTTTGGGATAATGAATTCACAATAATTCCGGAACCGTTGGGAATATGGATTATGATCGTATTGGGCGTATTATTTATTAAGCCCGACATGTTACTTATAAACCATAAATCGCTTTTTTCGAAAAAAGAAAATCACTCATAATATAATCACATGTCCCAGACTCAGAATGAATAGACTGCTGGATTGTAATTTATTATTTATCGAAAAGATTAAAGTCTTAATTTGTTCTTGACAAATAGTTGTTTAATATGATATGATATATAAACGAAATTTACACTTAACCTATAATTAACATACTTCTATGGAAACTAATTATCAAGAACCATTATATACAATAGGCATTGTAGCTAAACTGTTGGGAGTTTGCTGCGCTACACTTAGAATTTGGGAAAAAAACGGCCTTATTAAACCTGTGCGGCTTGGCAAGAACAGATATTATTCCAAGGCAGATTTAGATCAATTGGAACATGTCAAAAAACTTATCCAGAAAAAAGGAATCAATATTGA
>JAOZNZ010000842.1 GCA_029933535.1 bacterium
AGAAAAGTTATTGTTTTAAGAAAAAATCAGTTTTCAAAATGATTAACAGCAGAATGATTTTCCGAGCCCCGCACATGCTTAGGCTTTTAAATGATTTTGTATTAACAAAAAAATTGTTCTTGTATTATTTGTGTTCATTCGTGTCTATTCGTGGTTAAAAAATTAATTAGTCAAACCAATCACTTTAAACTTATTATGAAATATATTATTATTACCGCTTTATTATTGACTCTCTCAACTTCAGGTGTCGATATGAAAAAAAATGTGTTCCAAAATAAACTCCATGATTGGGAAATCGAACATGACGACAAACCGGTTCGCAAGCCTAATGAAGTTAAAAACGTAAAAGCCGGGAATAGCGATCTCATTATGATTCATATTGAAAAAGCTAAAAATACAAGTTATTGCAGATTAAAATACAGTACAAATATAGTTGTCTCTCCGGGACAAATTGTAGAACTGAAAGTTTTGGCTCGTGCGGAAAATTTAAAAGGTGGTTACGGTCTCTTCCCTACAATTTTTTTTAACGATAAAAATGACGGCTTTATAACCTTCGCCACCGGATCAGTTTACGACAAAAGCGGGCAATGGCTTGAACTTTCATGCAAAGCTATAGCACCGACAAACGCCGCAAAAATTCATCTCGGAATTTGGCTGCACGGTTTGGGAACAGCTTTTATCAAAGACGTTAATGTAGAAACCAGTTCATGGAGGGACGCCGTCCCCGGCGTCCTAAAAAATAACGCCGGTAATAGGTCGCCGGGGACGGCGACCCTCCATACAACGACCCTCCATGTCACCGATGAAATCACCTGCAACTCACTCATGGGTTTCGGTTTTGAGGATGACGGATGGTTTTACAATGAAGTAAATAAAAAGGCTGGCGTTAATGAAAAAGATTACAAATTAAATGAAGACAGAATTAAATGGCTTGAACCTGATTGGATTCGAATGTTCTTCTGGCACAGAGAATGGCAACCGGACGTTCTTAAAACTAATTTCACTTTTGAGTCGGTAAACATGAAAAGCCATTACAAAACTCTTGAACTTTATCAGGAAATGAATGTACCTGTTGTTTATGCAGGCACTGATTGGGGACAAAATACACTCTATGATAATCCAAAAGATTATGCTTACGGCGTTGGCGAAATGTTTGACTACCTGATTAAAAAGAAAGGGTTCACATGCGTTAAATATTGGACTATGCTCAATGAACCCGATCATGCACCGACTTTTTCCGATAAAAAGTTTCACACTTATATTCTATTGCATAAACTCGTTAAAAATGAATTCAAACGAAGAAAACTCGATGTCAAAATCATTGGCAGCGATGACGCATCGAATATCAACTGGTTCAGACTTTGCGCCTTTGATAATGAATACTATGACTTAATTGATATCATGAGCTCACATAGATATTTTCGACCTGCTGAAGTAGGTTTAATGGCAGATTACTTCGCAGGCCGCATGGAAATTATGGACGCGCATTACAAAAAGAAACCGTTCATAACCTGTGAGTATGGATTTACCGCAAATCATACGGACAGCCATTACAGTCCTCTGATGGAAACTTATGATTACGCTCTTTGGAACGCGGAATTTTGTATTGAAATGTTAAATTCCGGTTCGGCAGGCGCGTCAATATGGACATCTCATTCGTCATATTATGCTGAAGCGGGAAAATTGATGGATTTTGGTTTATGGCGGTATAAAGACAAAAGCTGGAGCAAAAGGCCGGTTTTTTATTCTGCG
>JAOZNZ010000173.1 GCA_029933535.1 bacterium
TCGAAGAACCACCCCGCCCTATCGGGCACCCCTCCTTGATTAAGGAGGGGAGTTAACCTTACCCGGCATGCGCCGGGCAATTCGCGAACCCAAGCATTTCAACAGCAGGAAATCAAATTTGTCCCGTATTTCGGGAGAAATTTAATCAGTCGGGACATACGGTTAGTTAAAATTGTCCCGACAACCTTATATCTTTTCGGCCCGGGCGGCAGCTATATAATCCATACAATATTCATCTTTGCCGAGCATGGCAAGAGTTGCGAGCATAGCTCCCAGCATTCCATCGGCTGTATTATCAATAATAGCTCCATCGAGACCCGCTTGTATCAGCAGCACGAAAAAAGCTCTGTTCATGTGGATGCGTCTTGGAACACCGTAAGAAACGTTGCTGAGGCCTACCATGGTGTGCATTTCCGGATAATTTTCATGAATATACTTGATTCCCGCTATTGTATGAGCAACCTGTTCAGGGTTACTTGAAACCGGTTGTACAAGAGTGTCCATGTGAATGCGGTCGAGAGAAATGTTGTTTTCTTTCATTAACACTACAAGATCATCTGCAACACGTATTCTTGCGGCAAGATCCGGTGGCATACCGTTGTCGTCCATAGTAAGCGCGATTGCGTGAGTATTATATTCGACAACAAGAGGAAGAGTATTTTCTATACGGGATTTTTCTCCGGTTATTGAATTAATAATAGTGCCGGAACGATTGCATATCTCCAGCCCGGCTTTCAGAGCATCCGGATTAGCTGAATCAAAAGAAATAGGAAGTTCAGTGGCTTTACTCACCAGTTCGGTAAGCCATATCATATCTTCGATTTCTTTAGATGGGTCTCCTCCGGCATTAATATCGATATGAGTAGCCCCCATATGTTCTTGTTTTTTGACTTCATTGACAACGAAGTCGACATCGCGTTCCCAGATTCTTTCCCGCATTTTTTTACGAGTCATGTTTATACGTTCGGCGATAATAGTAATATTGCTCATCATAATTCTCCGTTAGTTTGTTAAATGTTGATAATATTATATAAGTTTATTTTTTAAAGTCAATAGCTAAATAAGTGCCTACCTTTATTCGCTTAACAGAATTCTTAACGCGTATTGTTGAGAGTTTATCAACGGTAATAGTTAATAATCTTTTTTTATAACTCGTATGTATATCAGCTGTATATTTGCGAGTCAGCCATTCACGGTTGTTTCGTGGCAGGACTACTGTATCAAGAAATTTATCATTTAATTTAATTGTAACACGAATAGGCTTTTGATAAAATTTTAAATTAACAGGTGAGCGCAGCAAAACTTCAAAAACTCCGGTTTCAGGGATTTTAATGTTTAATGCAGCTCGTTTTCCCGTATATCGGTATTTAATTATTTTTCCTGAACTGTTGTCTTCTTGCCAGTCAGATAATCCTTGCGATTCCCTGTCGAAAACATTTTTGAAAATAATATTAGTGGCAAGTACAAATCCAAGCTGCCTTGGCGGGGTTTCATTAGGCGGTTGCCAGGTTTTGTCACAGTCAAAAGTTAATTCAGCCGGTTCTGACAAAGAAGAGAAAGTGTAAACTTCGTAGTCACGCCAGTCCGGAGTATTAATTTTCAAAGAATCGAGATAAACTCCGTTAAGTTTTACTGTAATATTTTTCGGATTTTGCTCTGAAGTGTTTGGATTAATTGCGGCAATTTTCAACAAGATTACTTTATTGTCTTTGGGAATTCGTATTTTTTCACCGGCGAATTTCTCAGTCCATCTGTAATCAAATTGATTGTTCCATGTTTCAACATTGTAGAATCCGAAATCATACGGCAGGTTATATCGCTTGTGAATTGAATCGTATGATAATGAACTGAGAACATTATGCCCTTGCGCAATAAAAATTAATATCATTACAAGGAGTAAAATCAACTTGTCGGCACGTTTAAATTTATATATCTTCAAATTAGATTGACTGAAAAATGCAAGCAGAAATGAAGAAAAAACTGCAACGCAAACAGAAACTTCAGGCGCTTGTAAATGCGCTCCGAAAATATAAAGAAACTGAATCGTTGATAAAGCTGCAATTACAGTAATTACAGACAACTTAATATCAGACAATCTTTCCGATTTTACACCTTTAATAATAGCCCAAATAAATGCCGCGTAAAACCATATCCAGAACATTATACCTGCAATTCCAGTCTCAGAAAGCCAGTGGAGATATTGGTTCCATGCATTATCTACCGGAGTCTCCATTGATGTTTTTAAATTGTAATTCGAAATCTCAGTCGGAAAAGATCCTATTCCAATCCCGGTAAAAGGATAGTCCATCCACATGGTAATAGCTTGCTTCCACTGCCATTCCCGTCGGTCAACTACACGTTCGGATTTCGAAAGATTTAAACGTTGGGTGTAATTTTGCAATCTCCTTAAAAGCGGATTATCGGTATTTGATGATGAACTAATAATACCGGTTGTAAAGAAGGGGACAGCGAGAATAATTAAAAAAGCCGCACCGGAAATGATCAAAGTCTTTTTTCGCGATCTGTGATTAACTAAAGCACGGAAAAATATAATTAACAAAACTATTAAAGTTACAAGAATAATACCCAGTAAAGCCGAACGGGAGCCGGTTAGAGTTATAATATATAAACCTGCAAGTGAGGAAAATGCGAAAAGAATTTGTTGCGGACCTTTCTCGGATATCGCATAAGAAACCGCTGCGGGAATAAATAAAAATAGAAATAAACCCAAAGAATTCGGGTCCTCCATCCCGCCGCTTACACGATTAGCTTCCTGCCACGCCGCTTCACTAAGCATACAAAACTTCGGATTAAATAAATTTTGGTAAAGTGCGGTTAATATTACAGGAATAAGCATGATTGACCAAATGGTAATCATCTTCTTGAAAAGCTTGTCTAATTGAAGCTTGCTACCCGCGTTGTTGTGCCAAATATCATAAGATGCAATAAATAGCGAAGGAAAAATAAGTAGTTTTAGAATAGAAAGAATTGAATGTTTAATAGCTTGAGAAGCAAGAACTCCTGACGCGTTAACCCATCCGTTTTTGAATGTGTGTGTGAAAATCGGATAGAAATCAGAAAAACGAAGGGCTGTCCAGATGCCTGAACTGACACCCACAAAAATAATAAAAAATAAAGGTACAGCAATGCTGTTTTCCAAAGCTGTCTTTTTTTGAGTGGCTAATTTATTTGCAATCCATCCGAGAACAAAAGCAAATGAAAGAAAAATAAGCGCTTGGTGAGCGCCGAGCATAAGTGCCCTTGAAGGCAGATTAATTACAGGCGCTAAAGCAATAAAAATCCACCATCCTGATATTGGTAACCGATACGTGGCCGCGAAAATAACAAAGCAAAGCAGTGAAAACACTGCAGAATAGGCGAACGATGGCGGAGCAAAGAAGTAAGCTGATATGCACCAGGCTAAAACAGCTGTAATAAAAAACAATATATTTATAAGTCTACGGATTTTCATAAAAAAATTAACTTAATTTTTAACAATTAACAATTGAACTGAGCAGCGGCACAAAAAAATGGTGATCAAGCTGTCTGCTCCAGTGACTTTTTTATTTGTTTTATTCTTTTTATTCTTTTTGGATTTGTGATTTATTTATTCCCCCTTTCTTAAAGGGGGTTAGGGGGATTTAATTATTCGATTTTTGTTATTTTTAATTATAACTTTCTACTATATACCCAAAGCAAGAACCAGGCATACGCCGGTCACGTGCTTTGGTTACTATAAATAACTATTAACTATATCCCCCTGAAAGCAAAAAAGAAGGTCTGTATTAAAATCACAATATCAAGTAAAAACGATTGCTCATGAACATAATATAGATCATAATCCATGTTCTCATGAATGGCTATGCTTCTGTCAGCACTTAATTGCCATAAACCTGTTATCCCCGGCTTCACACGAAGACGTTCGCATTGGAGTTTGTTATATCCCTCAACAATGAATGGCATTTCCGGGCGCGGACCGACCAAAGACATGGAACCGAGAAGTACGTTTAAAAGTTGCGGTAATTCATCTAAGCTGGTTTTTCTCAACCATTTGCCGACTTTTGTGATACGGTTGTCTTTACCATTGAGTGGATTTACTTCGTATTTGTTTGTATCGCTTTTTAGTGTTCTGAATTTATAAATCGAGAAAGATTTTCCATTTAAACCAATTCGGGTTTGAACAAAAATCGGATTGCCTTTGCTGTCAAGACGAATGATTAACGAAGTTATCAGCAAGAGTGGAGAAAGTAAGATTAGCAAAATCAGACTTGTAATAAAATCAAATATACGTTTTAAAAATAAATATATGTAGTGCTGCGATGTATTTTTTACTGATATCATAGGAATACCGGCAATGTTTTTTGTGACTGTACGATGAATTGACAGTTCATAAACATTGGGAACAAACCTGTAATGAATATTATTTTCCATACAATAATTCATTATACTTACAATTTTCTCTGTCGTTCCGCTTGGCATAGCAACGAGAACTTCATCGGCGGCATATTGATCAACATATTTCTTTAAATTATCCCCTGTGCTGATAACGTTTAAGGACAAACGTTTTGCTTGATTGTAAATGACTCTGGTGTTGGAAAGTTCAGCCCCATCATCAATAAAGCCTACTACAAACATTCCGAATGCGGGAAATTCATTTAGTCGTCTGGCAATAAGTTTACCGGCTTCTCCGGCGCCGTAAATAATAACACGTTTTGCTCCTGCGCCTTTAGAATGCAGCCAATGCTGGATTTTATTGAAAACTAACCTTGCTAACATTATGCCGGCAATACTGAGCATGGAAGCAAAGCAAAATATTCTTCTCGAGAACAGTTTGGTCTGAACATCTTTGTCGAGGTATGTAAAGTAAACGTAATAAACTGCCAGAAAAAGAATTGCGGATATGATATAACCAATAATTACATTTTTATATTCTTTTACATGAAGAATACTTGTGTCTTCTTTATATAAACTAAGAAAAGCATAAACAATTACCGTAATAATACCCACCCCGAGAGCAATTGTTAAATAATGACGGTCAGCAGAAGGGATGTAATATAAAGTCGGGGAAAGTTCGGCCTGGTACAGAGCGCATATTTTAGGTCTATTAATAAAGTAGATTTTATATCCGAGGTAAAATGCTGCATATATTACAGCGAAATCTGTAAATAATCTTATTATACGAAGAATAATAATCAACCATTTATTTAGCCATTTTTTAACCATTATTACTTATGTTTTTGTTGTAATTAATTTGTTCAGCTTCAATGTTATTCTCAATTTCTTCTGCCTTTTCTTCAAGTTCCTTCCTTGTAATATGTGTTCCGGGCAGCATCCACATAATAAAACCAACGCTGCTTAACGAAAACATTGACAAGCGAAGCAAAAGAGTAAATGCAAAAGCCAAGCCGGTATCTTCTTTTATGCCGAATCTTGAAAAACACCATATAAAAGAAAGTTCACCTGTACCGAGACCACTTGGACTGATTGGTAGTGACAGGATTAAAGTTCCAATTGGAAAAACAATAAAATACGCGTAAAAAGGTATGTTGAAACCAAGCCCTGTTCCATAACACCAACCGATGACGCACATTATAAGCTGAAGGAAAATAGATTCCAGCATAGCAATTACTGCGGTCCATTTATGTTCTTTATAATTATGCAGAGCGTCAATAATTCTCAGAAGGATAGCTTGTATTTTATTAGCAAGCATAGTAAAAACACCCGCTTTCTGCAATGTTGAAAACTTAATAAATCTTGTCCACCAGTTCTTTGTGAAAATAACGCAAACTCCCGCGGCACCTCCGAAAAGTAATAAGAGCACTGCCGGAAGAAGTGGACGGAAAGAATCATCTTTCCACATTGTGGCAAGAATCGCGCACGCGGCAATAATAAGCACAGCTGTCATACCCATTATTCTATCGAGAAAAACAACTGTTACGCTTTCTGTTTTTTTTGTATCTGTTTCTCTGGAAACATAATATGATTTTACTACATCACCACCGGTTGAGCCAAGTGAAAATAGATTAAAAAAATATCCAATACAGTTATATTTGAATGTAAGCCAAAATCCTAAACTTACTTTTTGAGCGTGTAAAAGTATTTGCAAACGGTGAGTGCCTATAAGAACTACAATCCAGTGTAACGAAAGCGCAAGCAGAAAATACCACCAGTTCATTAATTTGAGCTTTTGAATGAACTGTGTAAAGTCAACTTTGAGAAAAATAAATGTAAGTAAAACTGCTGCGACAAGAAATTTCGCGTAGATGAAAATATTTTTTTTAAATTTATTTGTCGTCAAAATGTATTTTTATTTTCGATTAATTGATTATTATATCATTTTTTAAGTATTTTAAAAGAATAAATCAATTTTTTTCGTTGCTTTGCCCGATTCCACCTTCGGTGCATCGCCGGTCGCTTTTATGCACGCAATATCTCCAAGAAGTTTTACGGGAAGATTGCCGCCTTTAACGCCGATTTCAGAATACATTAACCAGCTGAACAAATCGCTCATCTGCTTTTCATTTATTGCGCGAACATGTTTTTCAATACGCTGCGGATCGCGAAACTTATAAAAATTTCTGTATAAAGCGCCGCTGCGAAGCGCTTCTCGTGCTTCCTGCAAGTTGATAGCAGCTGTTGTAATAATTGCGTGCCGGTACATCTCATCCAAACCTGATTTTTCCAACTCTGATAAATGTTTAAATACTGCCGCGGAATCACCGTTCAAAATGTAATTTGAAAGCGCCCATTCGTTTCGAGCTGCGGAATCCAAACAAATGAAAGCGACATCATTTTCTGTTATATTTTCAGTTTCGCCAACATAAAGACATGCTTTATCAAGCTCGTTTTTTGTCGCGAG
>JAOZNZ010000174.1 GCA_029933535.1 bacterium
TGATACTACAAATATTACGGCCCAAATGGGACTATTAACTAATAACTATTAACTAATAACTTCAATCCCCTGAATACGAATATGTTTCGAAAAATATTTTTATGTCGGTAATGTTGTTAATAAAACTTTCTAATGCAAAATCTCTGTCAGAATTAAGCGTGCTTGCCGGAATAATCATCATCCAGCGTGTATTCCAGACAGACCTGCCGATAAGTCTTGCGGAATAAATTGCCTCATCCTGAGTGTAATCGCCACTGTCATTGTAAGCTCGCAAAGCCGGAAATCTTCTATGTGCGGCATACTGGGATGAAAAAGTGTCATTGAGAGGAATCCAATCTTCACGGGCAATATCATTCGGAGTAACCGGATAAGGGACAGGCAACGCCTGGTCAAGAATTTTAAATGTTCTATAATAACTTCCATCGCCGCCCGGGGAGCGCAATGTATCCGTACCAACCGGGAAGAGATAAACACGCGGTTCTTCAGCAAGGGAAGTATTGTCATAATTACTGAACCAAATTCCGAGAGATCGGATTTTTGTGGCGAAATGAGTTGAATCGTAAGCGTTGTCACCACCTGCGAGATCCCAGCCGAAGAAATTTTTACCCTGCTGAACAGTAGTAGAAAATTCGATAACGATGCCCGGCTCAACATTTTCATGAGGGTCAAACGGGATGCAGTATCTGTTAAATTCCGGGATATCAAAAATATTCGAGACTACGCAACTTTGCAGAACAGTTTTCCAGTGCAGACCGGTAGGAGAGTTCAAATTAGCGTTTTGCACCTTAGTGGAATCCGGCAGACATCTGAACAATTCTCTTCTGAAAGAGAATTTGCTTGTTTCGACTTCGGGGTTATTGAAACCGAGTTGTCCTTTAAGCACCAAGTCCCAGTTCAGCTTCATTCTTGCGAGTACATCCGCGATACCGCCATCACCTGTAACCGGCCCTGTTTGTGGTTCACCATCATCGATAATTCCAATGGTAGCGGATTTAACAATAGTTTCTAAATATTGCGAACCGTCTCCTCGCGGGTCACCCGGTTTCAAAGCAGTTTCATAGTCATAAGCTTTAGCAGCCAGGTAAGCGTATCTTGCTGCAAGCTCGAATTGCGCGTTATATTTTTGCAGTGCGTCATTTCTAAAGATTCTGAACGCCATATCTTTGTATCTGTAATTTTGGATTTCAGCGGCGGTTTCCTGGCGGAATCTCGCGCGGTAGTCCTGCTTGCGGTATCCTTCATAAAGTTTGGATGTATAAACTCCGTAGCATTGGCTTACAGCCTGTTCGAGAGTCAAGAGTTCTTTAAGGACGACGCCGAGTTTTTTCACTTCACGTATGAGTTCAGCGCTATCTTCAAGCCTCCCAACGGTGAGGTCGGTTTGACTATTAACAATTTCTATGTGAATATCGATAAGTTCTTTAGCAAAGTCCTGGCCGGTAATAAGCACGTCTTTAGCCGCTGTTGAAAGGAAATAGGAGACATTGCCGCCCGTCCTTGCAGTCTCAAGGACCATGCGTTCGAGGAAACTTGGATCCACGCCATCAGCAAGTCCGGCAACAAGAACCAAAGGTGAGCCCTTTATTCCTGTTTCGGATAAACCTTCAATATTTAGAAACGCAGCTTTCAAGCCAAGCGAAATTCCTTTCGCGACAAGAATAAGCGAGTTCAAAGTTGCGACTTCTGTGTATTTATGTTTAACAGCGATATAAACATTTGATCGCGCATCGAATTTATTTTTAAGAAGATTCTTGAAAAATTCTGTTAACTCAATTTGATTATTATATTCAGTAAGTTTAGCATCGAAAGCACCGCGCATTTGCAGATAATCGGAATAAGCAATTTGAATTTCACCAACGGCGGGGCGGGGGGAAGTCCACGCGGAAGGTTTCACGGCCATCTGGCTATCTGCAAGAATGTTATATGTAACAACCTGAGATTTTGTTGATACTTCTCCGCTATCATTAACTGTATAATAAGTACTTGTTAAAACAACGTCTTTAGTTTCATTGTCATGCGCGGCGAGAAAAGTATCATCAAGATACATCCAGTGGAATAGGTCGGGACCATCGTAACCTGAATTATAAGTTCCCCCAGGACCTACATCATCCGGATAAGGATATCCGTAGAGTTCAATCAGGCGATATTTATAATCGCGTTCCTGGTCACGAATTGCCATATTGAATTTGTTAAGATTATCGGCTTGTTCTCTGAGTTTTTGAGTAGTGTTTTTCGCGTAATTAAATACACTGGCAGCGGCGTTGAGAGCTTTTGTCGCACGGTCGTAAATTTGCTCGAAATGCGATTTGGAAACATAGGGAACCCAGTCGGGCTTATAAACCTGTGACGGGTCAATGTCAAATGGAACAACATTTTTAGCAAGACCGAGAGGGTTCATTCCGCGATCGGCCTTATCAACGGTATTCTGAACAGAGTTAAGGGCATCTGCTATAGTTGTAAGTTCGATAACATTAGTTCTGTCGATTTTTTCGATGCCTTCTTCGGGGGAATAAACCGGCAGAACGGAGTTTACGACAACCCAGTCAAAGTAAGAGCCCATACCTGCGCGAACACCCCATTCAGAGACACCCCACGCACGGTTTGTGTCCGTATCGGAATATCCCTGCCATTGCGCGATAGGATTTTCTTCATAATATTCTTTGTAAGTATTTTCGACGATTTCCGCGCCTGTGTTTGCTTTTGCGGCAGCGATGACACAGAATTTTTTTTCGTGGAGATAATCAACAATAACAGTAGAGTTACCAACATTTTCAGCGTAAGTCCCTGGAATCCAATCGAAGAAGTTGTTATGGATAAGTATGTAGTAAGTATTAAGAGCCGAGAGATAATGTCCCCAGGCATCGCCGTGGCCCATAGGATAAAGGATAGCAGCATCTTCTTCGTTAATAATTCCGTCTGCGTTGCCATTCTCGTCAAGAATATTGTAATTCAAAGCGTAAGCGACTTCTCCGCCGGTAATATCTTTGGTGAAATTCCAGATAAGTCTGTTGTAGAAAGGAGAAGTCCAGACAGGCGGCTCGATTGGAGGAGTTTCCGCGCGAACGGGACTGCCCTGTCCTCTACCGCGAAGCAGGCTTAAGTTTTCGATAAGAAGCGAAGGCGTCTGGTTCATAAAACAGTGTATAGAAGAAGCATCATGGCCATAAACACCGTCATCGGTATCAAATCCGATGGTTGGATCCTGCGCGTCGGCGTAAGCTTCATTTCCGAGCAGCATATACAGGTCAGTGATTCTTCCCGCAGCGAGCATAATAACTTTATTCGCGTCAGCATCGTGATGAGGTGGATCAGCGAATATGCTCATATTCATAGCGGTTTTCATAATAGTCATATAAATTTGCAGAAGTCCCCATTGATTAATAGAATCCGGGTCGAGTGGAACATTACCCTCGTATCTCGGACCGATTTGTGCAATCATACTAACGAGAGTGTTGATGGGAGTATTATAAAAATCATAATATCTCTGTTCATACGGAGTAATAGAATCCAGAACACGCTGCACCCATCCCTCAACATATTTTGGCGGAGTCCACTCGCTCCAATCCGTACCGCCAGGGAATCCCGGTGCAGCATGTTTATATCTTACAGCAAAATAATGATTATCAAGAGCAAAAAGATTTTCACCTTTAATAGTAATATCATCAGCTCCCTGGCCGGAAGCGGGATCGATGTTTGGATATTTGCTCCAGGTAGCGATATTGGTTTTATTCGCGGGAATTTCGCCGTTGCTGTCCGGCAGCACAAATCGCCAGTCGAAAATATAGTTATCAGCTTTACCGAGAAAATCGGATGAATTGCGAATATTCACCTGATCGGAAAATGGATTTGCCTCGAGGCCAACCTGTTCAATTTCACCGCTAAAAAGCGGAAGCGCAATGTTGATAACCTGCAAAGAAACCGGATCCGCCTGAGGCTGTATAAGTTCATTTGTACTGTTACCGAAGACAAGAGTAACATAACCGGTTCCTTTCGCAAGGCCGGCAGTCAGAGCGAGAGAGTCGAAAGGGATAGCATCATTAGTAACGATGATTGGATTTTTTGAATCAAGACACAAGTTTTCAATAGCGGTATTTAAATGATCATAAGGCGCGAAATAATTTGTAAGAGTATTATGGTCCTGCTCATTTATAACATTTAATAATAAATAACCTTTCAGACCAACTTCGCTTGAAGTTAATTTTACATATTCGCCTTTAAAACAAACTTTTTGTGAGACCGGTTCATACCATAAACGTCTGACAAAATTCGGCGGCAAATCACCGAAGAAATAATGTCCGTCTATTACAGTAGTTTTTTTGAGCAAATTATTCGGCAATGCGTAATCCGAAGGAAGAGAAGCACTGCGCATGCGTGTCGGGTCAATCAATTGAACGCTTTCGCCCGTTCCGTAGCTTGTATTTTCTTCAGATTGCTGATAAATAATGTCAACGCTTGTTTGCTGCGCGATATCGGGCAAACCGTTTCTTGGTTCGACAAGAGTATCGCAAACATTTAAAGTCGGGTAATTATTTTCCCAATAAACATTGTAAGTCATATTGATCGGAATTCCAGGAGTTCCGGCAAATCTGTCAAGCAAAGGAATATTGTTACTAACAATATAATTTTGATACCAGGATGGAATGAACCAGGAGGGATCAATATTAGGATAATACCATTCCATAATAATTGCCGCACCTGCATCAGGCCCTCCATCTCCACCCGCTTTAGCCCAGATTTGATTTTTTCTGTCGCGCCAGCCGGGCCCGTTCGCGATGATTGTTTCCACTGTTCCCGGCCAGCCGGCAAGGGGGTCGGGCGGAGAAATTCTTCTTGCGGCAAGGTTATTGTCGTAAAGAAAATGATATGTTTCATTTGTAGTTATGACCTGATAAATTTGAACGCGCCACTTATTGTTGTTCGGATCTGTATAAGGCATAACAACATATGGTTTGGAAGTGTAAGGCGATGAAGCGTTCTCTCTGTTCAGATCGTTTCGCAAAGCGTAAGGAATTCCGCTATAAATAATTGCGTGTTCTTCGTTCGGGTTGTATCCTTTTTCGTCAGGATTATTTTGCGAATAAATATACTCATTTTCCCAACTCTGTTCGAAGGGTTTGCCACCGAGAGAACTTGCGATAATAATCTGGCCAAGATTTTCTCCGGCGGTAAATATTGGTGCACCATCAATTGTCCGAACAGCTCCATGAACATCGCCGTTATTCTCGAAGCCTGAGTTATCAATAGCGGTTCCCGGGACATCGCCATTGAATTTATAATACGAGACAAGATTTTCTTTATCTTCCGGCCAGCTGAGTTCATTATTCATATCATCAAGAATTTCCGAATCTGTAAGTGCGATATTCCACAGTCTTATTTCGTCAATTACGCCTTGAAAAGGTGAAACGGACTGGTTTCCGCCGTGTAGCGAGCCGACATTAATTCCGATAGCGGCAAATGGAGTATGTGAATGATATTCCATTTGCAGAGTTCCGGTGAATTTGTTACTATTAACAAGAACAGTAACATTTCCTGTGCCGGTTCCTCCGTTATCCAAAGTTACTGAAATGAAGTTCCACTCGCTAAATTTTATTGAATCTGTTGAGGTATGAAATTTCATCCAGTTTCCTGAATAGTGAACGTTCCATGTACTCACTAATAATTTCCCGTCTGATTCAACGACTATATTAAGAGTATCCAACGGATTACCTTCAGAATAAACATATCCCGAATTTTCAGGTTTTATCCACGCAGAGAAAGTCCAGTTGCTTAATTGATTGAATTGCGGTTTGATTTCAATATAATTATCAGAACCATTAAAATTAAAAGCATAATTTGTGTGCATCTCCGGCCAGTAAGTATTGTACCTGCGTACAAAAGAAGGTATCTGAATACCTTCAGAGAATCTGTTTGTAAGGATCCAGCTTGACCACCAGACTTCGACTGTACCGATATTAATTGCGAAAATCTGTGAGTCGAGAGAAGGATAATTATAAATATTCGGTTCAAATTTGTCGCCCTGTGATTCATAAATATAACCTGAACCCGGGCTTTCCTGATGCGGGTCAGTAATTTCGTTTCCTATTTCCCAATCAAGCATCAGGCCGGATTGTTCATCGTCAATAACAGCAACAGGTTCTGTATCAGCGTATTTTCTAACGCGAATTTCTTCTATAGTAAAAGAAGTGTTTCCGCCGTCGCTGTAGCTGTTTAAAATTGGATAAAGCGGTTGGCCGGGGATATTCTTTGTTACAGAACCTTTGTTGACGCCATTGTAAAGCCAGGTAATTTTGTTCGGCTCAATCGCGATTTCCATTACGTCGTTAGAGTTAACAGAAGCGAGCGTTGGGCCGTATTCAAAATATTTACCATTGCAGCTAATACCCGAAAGAGCAACGCTGCCATTTTTCCCGAGGTCCCAGTCGGCGAAATTTACCGGATTGCTTATTAAGCCCGTCAGGTCAGATTTGAATTCTTTATCGGTTTCAAAATAACTTGATGCGCCGCAAAAAGAGCCTCGCGTTCCATTTACAGGAGAGATCCCTCCTCCGCCGATTTTAGTTTCTATCAAAGCAGAAGTTGGAATTTCAGTTTTCGCGATAGCGATACCACCGGATTGTATTTCTGCGTGGCCATTTTCCAGGATCACATTTCCGGTTATATTCCATCTTGATTCCGGATTTTCTTTTGTGAAGTCATCATAAAAGTCAAAAACTTCATAAGGATTGCTAAGTGGATTCGCTTTTGAATTACCATAATCCAGATAAATTGTTGAAGTGCCCGCACTGACAGTTTTAACCCAAATCATGGATTCCCCTGTCGGTTCCCATGATTCAATCCAGTAT
>JAOZNZ010000843.1 GCA_029933535.1 bacterium
CAATTGTTTCGAGTTCAGGGTCGGCAGCAGTAAGTTCGTAGTTGCTGAAAGCACCTATAGTCACGAATGACGGGCCAAAAGCTATTTTAAAAACACCATCGTCAGGGGCAATATATGTGTAATCAATAGTTATACCATCACCGGCAGCAAAAGCCGACATATCAACATATTGCGGAGCACCACCATCGTTACCTGCAATAATGAAAGGATATCCTCCTGCCGCCCAGGCAATTTTATAAAAAGTAAGTACATTTGTTGTTCCCGGTGTAACGTCCAGGCTCAATAACGCACCGCTGAATTTATCGAAAAGAATATCGCGCAATAAGTCTTTACCGCTTCCTGAAGGATAACCTGCAGCGCCTGCATGAACAGTTTCAGCACTCCAGAGATAATCTTCTTCGAAATAGCCATCCGGGTCATAAAAATACCAGTTAGTCCCTGTAACAGCCGGCACACCATTAGGAGGAAAAACGCCTGCATATTTATCCGTAGCGTTAAAAGTGACACCATTAATATCGACACTATTATTTGTGCTTAAATTATATGCGTGAGTATAAGTTCTGGAAGAATCCACACGAATATCACTGTCATTTGACCACGAATAAACTGAGAGATTAGTTGTAGTTTCCTGAACAGAGAAATTATCAATAACAGCTGTTCCATTATTATTATAAAAAGTTATATAGTTTTCATCAAATCCACTTGCTTTTTCATAAGGATAATAGTAGCCCCAGTGAATTTCAGAATAATCAGGGAGATTTGTATGTTGTTCAACCCAATATTTATTGAGCGGCATCGGTTCTCCGTTTATAAACATTGCGATATTCGCGGGACTATTATCAAAATCTTCTGAACCGGAAGTGATCATAATATGCATAGTACCGGTAGCTGCGGGATTTGTTATTACAGAATCCAGGGTAGTGCTGTCGTAAACATCATATCTTCCACTTCCGTCGCCGTAAAAGACTATACCCATCCCGCCGCTGCTTTTCGGGTTCGCGTTTTTAGCAGCTTTTCCAAAACAAATAGCGGTTCCATCAACGCTTGGAGTTATGTCAAATTCGATCTTAAAATTACCTGACTTTGTAAAACTCATATTAGGCGAACAAGAAGTTACTTCGCCGGAAAGTGTGAGCTTATCAGGATTGGAAGCTGCATCACCTACTTCGGTTGTTCCCTGTGAAACATAATCCACCGGTGCCGCCTTACCAAGTTGCCTGCCTGTAACATAATAATCTTTGTTTATATCACCCGAGCCGGAAACATTGTTAAAAGTTTCGTAAAAATAAAATGGAGAATCATAATCTCTTTCCACGAGGAAAAGCGTATAATCTGACCAATCACTCCATTGATTCCGATCGTTTTTATAACGAACTCTCCAATAATTTGTTAAAACAAGCGGCCCGCTTGGAGCGATAATATTTGTTGCATTAGTTACAATTTCTCCACTATCCCATATAATAGAACTATAATTAGTATTATCAGAAATTTGCCATTCAATTGATTTCATTGACCACGAAGCGTCTGAATATGCCGAACCTTCTAAAGTAACAGGCAAATCATAAATTTCCTCACCATCAACCGGCAAAATATTTGAAGGTTGGTCAGGTCCGATAGAATCAGTGCTGAAGCCGAGAGCCGATTCACTAAAATTGCTCCATCCATTTGTATTTTCGGCTTTTACCCAGTAATAATAATCAAGATTTACAGTTGCAGTTGTATCTGTAAAAGTCGTTTCT
>JAOZNZ010000844.1 GCA_029933535.1 bacterium
CTGTTCTCCACATTGCCCTCCTTTCAATTCAATGGAGAACAAACATGCGGCAAGGGATTACTTTCCTTGCCGCATCCTTTTTTACTCTCCCGCAAATCCTCATGTTTTTAGGCGTTCATTAAATACCGATTTATAGGAAATACATCAACTATATTCATGGCAGTTTTGCAATTCTTAATTGCATTTATGCAATATCCCATGTGCTTTTGTTGCATATTTAAGCGAAAAAATCCCCTTTTTCTCATCTGGCATAGATTGTGCCCCCTTATGGGTTAATGAAGAACCTAACAACAAATATGCCGGCAAAAATTATTTCGAATTTAAACGTTCGAGGTAATCTTATTTTTGTTATATTGGCTTTAATTATCATAAGTAATGCCGCTGTATATGCTGTAAACACTTCGCTCGATCTTTCACTGCCACATTCCATGCCCGCCTTATCCAAATGGATGGATCCATCTGGTAATCCCAAACCACTTCACTCTATTCCGGAATTCAATGGCTCATTGCATATTCAAACATCTGACAATGAAAATGACTTTTTGAACATCTCAAGTGAAGGCGATAGAGTATGCGTTGTTGTTCATTCGAACATATGCAGCGAAATTGGCGCAGGTCTTACACGATATGAACTTGATCTTCAATCCATGGGTTACTCAACTGTTCGTTTGGTTTATTCGGGCGGATCAGCTGAAGAACTGAGAAACCATCTTGCAAATTTATATAATCAGACAGAATCGCTCGCTGGAGCGGTACTTATTGGCAATATTCCATTCGTCATTTACGAACTCATGCAGGATTGGGACGGCAATGGACCGTTTCTTCCACAGTATGACGACTTTCCGTGTGACATATTCTTTATGGATCTGGATGGCACGTGGTCAGACGTTTTAGATAACGGCTTGGTTCAACCTGATAACGGTAAGTACGATACTCGTGACGGTAATGTGAATCTTGAAATATGGGTTGGCAGAATAAAAACTGATAACCTGCCTGCCTTAGGCACGGAAACGGATCTGATGCGCCATTATTTCGATAAAAATCACCGTTACAGACTGAAAGAAATTAGCCCCGCTAAAGGAGCTGTTGTTTATAATGACGATGACTGGTTGTGTTTGGCAAATGTTGATGCCGCAAATCTTGGTTCAATCTATAATGTGGAACACGTAACAGCAATTTCAGACCCTGAACTGACAACGGCTGATGACTATATCCGGAATCGCCTTGCTGCCGACTATGAATTTCTTTTCCTCAGATCTCATGGCTCGCCCCTCGGACATAAATTTTTTCGCGACGACTACTCAATACAAGATGATGTTCGCAGTGCCGAATATGCGGAATCGAATCCCGGCGCGCTTTTCTACTCTCTGTTTGTTTGCGCAGGTTGTGACTATACCTTCAACAATAATCTCGCAGGCACGATAAGCTTTAATCCTGATGATTCAGGACTCTTGTGCTGGGGAAGCACAAAATCGGGCGGTATGTTCGGAATGGATGTCTTTTATGATACACTCGCCTCCGGAGGATTATTCGGCGAGGCATTCATCGAGTGGTTCAATCACAAGCAGATAACAGAATCCCGTGAAACATGTGAAGCTTGGTTTTACGGCATGACGCTTATAGGCGACCCGGCTATTACTACATCCGCGTATATGCCTGAACCAAATCAGAACGATCCTCCTGTTGTTGAAATATCAAGTCCGGACAACAGTGATGATTTAAATGTAAAT
>JAOZNZ010000175.1 GCA_029933535.1 bacterium
TTAAGGTTTAAGGTTTAAGGTTTAAGGTTTAAGGTTTAAGGTTTAAGGTTTAAGGCCGAAAGTCAAGAACCACCCCGCCCTATCGGGCACCCCTCCTTCGTAAGGAGGGGAGTTAAATTCGGACCACGGATCACGGATTACGGATCACGGATCTCTGACCTCTGACACCGAACATCGAACATCGAACATCGAACACCGAACACCGAACATCGAACACCGGATGAAGTGAATTTCCTGACACCTGACACCTGACACCTGACACCTGACACCTGACACCTCACGGATCACGGACCACGGACCACGGATTCTACTCCAACGGATGCTTAGTAATTTTTTCTACAATGCTTACTTTTACTCCATCATAAACATAATTCGCGCCAAGAGTAATTAGTTTTGCACCGGCGGAAATTCCTTTGCCGGAAATATGGCGAAAATCCCCGTAATCGCCAATTATATTTACTTCTATTTTTTTTGCTTTGCCGTTTTCAACTAAGTAAACAAAATATTTTCCGGAAGTATCGGGAATGATTGCTGACATTGGAACATAGTTTCCTTCTACTTCTTCCAATGCGGCTATCCGGACACGTGCCAAGTCGCCTGGAGAAAACAACCATCGGGTTTGCTCAACAATTACTGTTTCGTTATTTTTAAGGTTTTCCGGTGGATTTATTAAAACAACGTCCAGTGCTTTTAAGCCGCCTGAATTTGTAAGTTCGCGAAAATTGTCAATTATAAAATTTCTATATTTATTTCCGGGTATAACATTTATCCGTTCAATTTCAAATTGGTCTGGAAGGGCTTTTCCCTTTTCAAAAATATGTTGGCCTTTAGCTCGCCAAACATAATATCCTTTTTCATCTTTTAATAGAGAGCTTAACGGAACGCAAACAGGAGAGTTCGTATCTTCAGGTGTTAAGTTAAGAGTAAGCATCATATTTTCATCTTTTAATACCGTTTGATTTTTTCCGGCGGAAATCGGTTTGACAGGAAGTTTTAAATTCTGTACAAAAATATCTATATTAAATGTTCGGGTCTCAGGATCAGCAGCAATTGAGTTGTTGTCAATAATCCCTCCTACTGACTCGGTGCTTCCGGGCGGGAAAATATATACAGCATCTCCGGATTTTATTTTTCTGGCAAGATTGGCTGAAACAGGAACTGTTACTTTTATAGGCTTCATCATCGTAAGCTTTACAACAGCCTGACCAGGTTGTACCCAAGCACCGGGAGCTACAAAAAGCTCCTCAATCACTCCGGAAAAAGGTGCGCGAAGTGTACAGTGGTTAAAATTGTAATGCGCATCAGCGAGGGAAGCTTCGGATTGTTGTAAATTAGATTGGGCGGTTAAGTAAGCCGCTTTTGATTTGTCGAATTGTGCCTGACTAACACTGCCGGAAGAAATAAGCTTTGTATGTCTCTCATAATCCATTTGTGCTTCAATTAATGATGCTTGCGCTCCGGTTACACGAGCTACTTCAGAACTTATTGCAATTTGATAACGCGCGGGATTTAATTGCGCAATTATGCTTCCCTTACGAATTGTTTTATTATTGTTATCGTGAATTCGTCCCTCAACGCTGTTGCCGACTTCAAGTGTCGAAAGAACTTTTCCGGAAACTTCAAAACCAATTTTTTCTGATTTCCATGGCTGGACATAGCCCATAAGATGAGTTTCACGCTTGGGTGAAACTTTTTTGAGTTCCATTATTGTAACAGGTGCTGCAGAATCAAATGGCCTTTCCGCTTTTTGTTCACATCCAAGAATCAGGAAAAGGAATAGTGATATATAAATATAATTTCTCATCTTTAATTAGTCTTAAGATATTAAATAGTTGTATTTTCGTTCTTTTTTGTTTTTTCTTATCCGTGCGATCGTGTGCCTTGGTAAATTTTTCGATCTCAATTTTTGTGTATTGTGCATTGTGCTTTTGCAGGTCTTGTTTTAGTGTATTAGAAATGGTTTTGGTGTAAATTTTTACACTTACATTTTTTTGCGTTTGGTAAAGAGTTGCAAAACGCTTTCATCAACATAATTATCAATCAAAAGAATTGAGGTTTTGGCGGTTTTAACAAGGTCGGCTGCGAAAACATAAGCATCAAATACCTGTCCATCATAGAAAATACCTTGATTGGGTGGCAAGTTTGAGTTTATCTGCACATCAATTTCATTTACTTTATCAGATAATGTCTTTACATTATCTTCAATACGATTCATTCGATTATTTAATGAGTAACCTTTTAAGAGATAATCCTTCAATACTTTGTTTGCCCATATACGAAATTGTGTTCCACGGATAGAGTTAACTCTGTATCCAACTGAAATTTTATCCAATTCTCCGGATTGAAAGATATGTTTAATATGTTCGCTAATATTGGCTTTACTGCTTTCAAAAAGCATCACTAATTGCGCTTGTGTCAACCATAAAGTATCATCGCTAATAATAGCTTCTACTTTAGCAGCCAATCCTTATCATTATATATAACTATTTCATTATTCATAAGCCGCTAATCCAGGTATTTTACGCCTTTGATACGCTTTTGAACATCCTGATAGTACAAATCGAATTCGTTAATGGAATGATTCGCACCAAATTGCTTGTTATAATCAGCAATAATTTCCATCAAGGCTTTTTTCTTTTCTGCGAATTCTGTCTGTTTTAGGAATCACTTAGTCTCTCGCAATTCCTTTAATGGAATAGGGTTATCAATACTTTTCCATTTTCTTCCCGCATCTTGTTTTGTCTTTTTATCAAGTGCATCGGCAAGTTTTATACCGAGAAGTTCAGAAAGACCAAGTAATACAAATTGTACATCAGCGAGTTCTTCAGCAAGAGCGTCTTTTGTGTAAATGTCATAATTCGGTGACCAAAGCCGTTTCATTTGTTGAGCAACTTCTCCCACTTCTTCAACAAGCAGAATCATTGCGCGTTCGGGGTCTTGAGTGAACCCGCGTTTTTTTCTCAAATCACCTATCTTTTTTTGGAGAGAGAGAAGGGCTTTTTTTTCACCAGCTGTAAATTTCAGCAACATTTGGAAATTGAGGTTTAATTAAATTTTTAATCGCCTGAGCGTATTGACGGATTTCCCATTGGGCACCTTCGTGATCACGCAATTCAAGAAAATGAGCAAGGTTACTGAGGTCAACAGTTGCCCAGAAAGTTGTCATGAGATTTTGCGGAAGAATACCGCGAGCCTGTTCACGACATACGCCCATTCCAAGAAGCTTTTCATAAATCTCCAAAGCTTGATAATTTTGATCACGAATAATTTCTATAGCTGATTCCTGGCTTGTCTTTTCCATCGCGTCAACAGATGCCTGACGATTATCTTTGCTTTGCATTCGAACTGTCGGCGGAACATAAAATTGCAGGTCAACTTCCGTGTAACGTCGGCTTATCTCATTGTAAGACCAAGTGCGATGGCGATGCCACTGACTTCTTACAAAAAGCGGGCAGTGGACAATAAACGAGAAAGTTACATGTTCGAGTGGACTTGTGTGATTATTTTCAATCAAATATTTTAGAAGAATAACATCTTTGCTCGTCATTTCCTCTACAAATTTTCCGAATGATACACGGGCAGCGTTAACAACTGTAGTTTCCGTACCCATTGTTTGCACAAGACCTACCCAACCCTGACCACCGAGAACAGAAATATGATTGTCCGGTGGTTCAACAACTGAAGAAATATTTTGTTTTTTTGTTTTCATATAAAATATTTTACCAATTAAGCTTGATATTTTCAAACACGTGAAGTATAATAGAATGGAATAATGGATTGATGGAGAGTGAGTGGTGAGTAGTGAGTAGTGAGTGGCCCGATGTCCGAGATCCGAGATCCGGGGTCCGTGGGCTTGACGTTTGTTCTTAAACTCCCCTCCTTGTCGAGGAGGGGTGCCCAAAGGGCAAGCTATTAACTATATAACTAATAACTATTAACTAATAACTATTAACTAATAACTAATAACCCCCGCCTGTGGCTGGGCAAGTTTTGACTTTTGACTTTAATATTTAATACAAACCGGAGAAATAAAATGATTAGAAATGAAAAAGAAATGAAAAAAGATGTGAAAAAAAATATGAGGGATGGAAACGGTGTCGTTACTATAACTCATCTGTTTAACAATGATGAATTAAAATCAGATACGAGACTTTGCGCTAAACTTACTTTGCCTCCAGGTGCGAGTATTGGTTTTCACAATCATATTGATGAAGAGGAAGTCTTTTATATCTTGAGTGGAAGGGGGAAAGTGGATGATAATGGCAAAATAAGAGAAGTGAGCGTTGGAGATGCTATTCTTACAGGCGGGGGAGCCGGTCATTCAATTGAATGTATATCAGAAGAACCGCTGGAAATCATGGCGGTAATAGGTTGTTTTAATTAGATTTAAATGATTGAATTAAAATCGTTAAATCATAAAACCGTTAAATAATAATTGTAGTTGACTCGATTTTAAGAAAACAGTATAATACATTACAAATGTAATTAAATCGTTTCGGCTTAACAGAAAAAACCGGAATGATTTATAGGAAAACGTGAACTTCGGGAAACGTCAAGGCGTTCTTGCAGCTCACAGAGTAAGTAACAAAATAAAAAGTGAGGAATGAAATGGCTGAAGTAACATTAACTAATATCAAAAAGATTTATGATGGTAATGTAGTTGCGGTTCAAAGTTTTAACTTAAAAGTCGAAGATAAAGAATTCGTCGTTTTGGTAGGTCCTTCAGGTTGCGGTAAATCTACAACTTTACGTATGATTGCCGGATTGGAGGAAATATCTGAAGGAGAAATAACGATTGACGACAGAGTGGTAAATGACGTTCCTCCAAAAGACCGTGACATAGCAATGGTGTTCCAGAACTACGCTTTGTATCCCCACATGACGGTCTATAAAAATATGGCTTTTGGGTTGAAATTGCGCAAGTATCCTAAAAAAGAAATTGACGAACGAGTAAGAGATGCTGCGGCAATCCTGGGACTTGAAGATTATTTAGAACGTAAGCCTAAACAACTTTCAGGTGGACAGCGTCAACGTGTTGCTGTAGGCCGTGCTATAGTCAGAAAACCGAAAGTATTTTTATTTGACGAACCGTTGTCAAATCTTGATGCAAAAATGCGTGTTCAGATGCGTACGGAAATATCAAAGTTGCATACAACACTTCAGGCTACAATGATTTATGTTACTCACGATCAGGTTGAAGCAATGACTATGGGTGACCGGATTGTTGTAATGAAAGATGGATTTATTCAGCAAATTGCCGATCCAATTCAACTTTATGATTATCCGGAAAATAAATTCGTCGCAGGATTTATCGGCAGCCCGCCGATGAACTTTATGGATTGCAAAGTTGTAGCTGAAAATGGCGGGATTTGGATGGACGCAAAATCATTCAAAGTTAAAGTTACCGATGAACAGGCAAAACATCTCGAAAGTTATGTCGGTAAAGAAATCGCTTTCGGTGTTCGACCGGAACACATTGAAGACATAAAAAATGTTACTGATGCAGATCCTTCTACTTGTATAAGTGCTTTGGTAGATGTAATTGAACCAATGGGCGCGGAAACATTTTTGTATTTAACTTCAGGCGAACATTCGTTTATTGCTAAAATCGGTGGTCATGAACAATGCAGAGTTGGTGATTCGATTGATTTGGCGCTTACAATAGAAAGAGCTAGTTATTTTGATTCTGAAACCGAAGAAGTTATTATTTAATTTTTCGGTTTACTATAATTTTATGAAATTATCTACTTCCGATTCTTATCGGATAGGAGAATATATGTTGCCATTGAAAATAGGTGATTTAGAAGTGCCTATGCCGGTTATCCAAGCCGGTATGGGTGTACAGGTCGCAAAAGCAGACCTCGCTGCCGCTGTAGCGAGAGCAGGCGGAGTGGGCTGTATTTCAAGCGTTGGGTTGGGATCAATAGAAGCTTCTATGACCGATTATATTGCTGATTCCAGAGAACATCTCATTGAGGAAATCAGAAAAGCAAGAGCTCTGGCTCCTAACGGAATCCTTGGTGTGAACGTTATGGTGGCTCTTTCAAATTATGACGACGTTATCAATGTTTGCGTTGAAGAAAAAGTCGATGCTATAATTTCAGGCGCTGGTTTGCCTATTTCACTTCCGAAATTTACTAAAGGAAGCGGTATAAAATTGATACCTGTCGTTTCTTCCGGCAGGGCGATGAAGGTTATTTTGAAAAGCTGGCACAGGAGATATCAGGTTATACCGGATGCTGTTATTATTGAAGGACCTCTATGCGGTGGTCACATGGCATTTACTGAAGATGAGGTTATGCATCCGGGAATGGCACCAATTCAAAATATTCTCCATGATGTCAAGGCTGAATTAGCACCTTTTGAAGCTGAATATAATAAAAAAGTATCGCTGCTTGGCGCTGAAAATGTCACCTCAGCTGACGATGTATTGGCAAAATTGGATATGGGATTTGACGGAGTTCACGTCGGCACAAGATTTATATGTACTGAAGAATCAGGAATTGACATAAAATCAAAAGAAATATATGTTAAAGCTAAAAATGAAGATATTGTCGTTCTTCATAGCCCGCTTGGCTTACCGGTTAAAGTCCTTCGCACCCCTTTAGCTGCGAAATTATTAAATGGCGAAAAAATCCCTTTCGGTTGTCCGTTCAGATGTTTGCGAGCATGCGAAGCAACAGAAGCAAAATTTTGTATAGCTGACGCTTTGCTTAGAACTATGTCCGGCGATACTGATGGAGGATTATTTATGGTAGGATCCGGCATAGGAAAAGTAAAT
>JAOZNZ010000176.1 GCA_029933535.1 bacterium
AACTCTGACACCTGACACCTGACACCTGACACCTGAACTCTGACACCTGACACCTGACACCTGACACCTGAACTCTGACACCTGACACCTAATAACTGATAACCAGGCTCTATTTAGTTCCGCGCTGCTTTTTAAGATACTCCAGAGGAGTCATTCCAATTACTGCTTTGAATTTTTTTGTAAAATAGCTGCTGTTCCAAAATCCCGTCGCTGATGAAGCGTCTATCACGCGAATATTGCTATTTTTCTCCATCATTTCCGCTGC
The DNA here is from genome assembly GCA_029933535.1 of bacterium. Classification (GTDB taxonomy): domain Bacteria; phylum Auribacterota; class UBA3054; order UBA3054; family B51-G9; genus B51-G9. The sequence goes on from JAOZNZ010000176.1 coordinate 266, forward strand.
TTTTTCTATTCGTAACTTTATTAAATAATCTACAGGCGTACAGCCGGTCATTCTTTTAAACGCTCTTAATAAAGTTGATTTGGAAGCGTGAGCGCGCTTTGCGAGCATTTCCAAAGTAATATTTTCTCCCAGGTTTTCTTCCATAAAATCTATTACCCTGCCAATTGTAAAAAGTTCTTTTGAATGCGGTGTATCAATTTCAGTATAGTATTTACACAAATTAATTACGAGAATCCTGAAAAAATATTCAATTATTTTATTTGATCCCGGTCGCATATTATTTCTTTCTTCAATCGTTTGAGCAATAATATTAATAATAAAATCCAATTGATGAGGACTAAGATGCAGCTTGGCTTTGAATTTATGGTATTTTCTAAAACATAGTTCGTGAACAAATAACGTTTTGAATCCCGGTACGTCTTCTAACTCGCGTTTTATATTTTCAAAAAATTCACGTTTATAAATAAAATTAAATATATGAAAGTTGGATAACTTTTTGAAATCGTGTATCTGATTGCCATGGACAACAAAAACATCGCCCCGCATCAAAGGGTATTGATCTTTGCCTACCACATGAACAGCAGAACCACCGAGAACTATTGCTAATTCGTCAAAAGAATGAGTATGCGGAGGTGACGACTGAAGATTCGGGTCGCAATGAAGTTCGCAGTTGGCACAGTTAAAATCGAAATCTAAATGTTTTGTTTTCATTGACGATATACTATTAAAGATTGACGATATTATTATTGAAACGGTTGTCTTATATATATTATACTATTTACGAAAATTAATGTAAAGTATATTATCTATTTTAACAGGAGTCTTAAAAACAACTAACATGAAGGAGGTCAAAAAATAATAATATCTATTAATACCCGATTAACTTGAAAAAGTTATAAATCAGATAAATAAACAAAACGGTTGTTTTTTTATCTAAAACATTTAACCTTACTTAAAAGGAGAATATGATGAAAAAATTATTAATATTGGCTGCTTTACTGGTAATTGGTTACGCGCAAGCGGATACACTTAGATGGATGGGTGGGGCATATGGCGGTCCCGGTGGAGGCGACTGGAATGGCACTAACAACTGGTATTCCGAGGAGGTTGGATCCTACTACACGAATCTTCCGGGACTTACGGACTTTGTGAATATTGATGGACTCTTTGCCGCCGCTCCGCCGCCGTCCATGCCTATTCTTACCAACAATGTCGGCACGGTAGCCAACATTACAATGGGAATGATTGAAGGAGGCATTGCGAGCATAACTATCACAACAAATGGGCAGCTTAGGTCTGCTACTCCTCTTGTGTTTGGGCAAGACCAGAGTGGACCCGGCACCGGCGTGATTCATATGGTCGACAACGCATTGCTCATTGTCGATAGCGACGTGACTTCCAGCAATTTAATTACCTCCGGAGCCATCGATGCGAACGGCGTAGTTGGTAAAAGCATCGTAGCCATCTACGAATCCGGCAACGACTGGACCAAGTTCTCGGTAGTTCCGGAACCGGCCACGTTTGGATTGCTTGCAATTCTCGGTTTAGCATTTTTGCGTAAGAAGTAATGTATGGATTGGTGTTATTGTTTGCACAAATTCATTAAAGACCAACTTTTCTTCCTTTTGTTTAAGTTGGTTGGGTTAGAAAAAGCAGCGGCGGCGAAAAAGTCGTCGCTGCTTTTAATAATGCGGGATACGGCTACAAAAGATCGACATACAAATAAACTTATGAATAAATTATACAAAAAAGCAAAAATAATAGCGTTAACTGTATCGATTTTAACGGCTTATTTTTCTTTCGCGTTGCCTGACGAAATTTTTTCATACATTGAAAACAGCGAGGTGAAACTTGGAGTTATCACAAATTACGGAGCTGTAATAGGCTATTTTTCTGAAATTTCTCCCGTAAATAATTTTATTAATTATGTGGATGCAGGAAGAGAAATTCAACAATCTTATTATGGGTGGGATGATGGATCGTCATGGGCAGGAGGTGATTGGGTTTGGAACCCTGTTCAAGGCGGAAATTCTGTGGGTGATAAACCGCGACTTCTTGTTTTCTCAAATGAAAATAATAGAATTTATTCTAAATCAAATCCGAGAAATTGGGCAGGAGGAGAACTTATAACAGACTGCGTTATGGAAGAGTGGATAAGTTTATCCGGAAATGTCGCACATATTATTTTTAAAATGACTTACACAGGACCAAGCAACGCACCGAACGCTTACCAGGAACTTCCCGCAGTTTTTGTTGTCAAGGAATATGAAAACCTGACTTTCTACGGTGGTCCAATGGCTTGGACAGAGGGATCCTTAACAAATTTTAAACCAGGTTTTAATAACGGATATGATCATCGATATGAACAATGGTCGGCCTATGTCAATAACAGCGGTTGGGGCATGGGGGTTTATACTCCCGGAACGACTTACCAAACTCGTTATTGGAGAGATGGAACCGGTGGAAATGAAGGATGGGGCTGTTCATATTTTGCGCCGGTAAAAGGGTTGCAAATTACTAATAATTTTTCGTATCAATATGATGTATATCTTACTATTGGAATGACAAATGAAATACGTGAATCATTTGATGAAGTAAGAAAATCTAAATTTAAATATGAACCATTGCCGGGATTGGAAAATTCAGAGTTTGAGAAACCTGTTATTCCATGGGTTACTACATCAGATGTTATTGACGACTGGAATAATGGCAGTCATAATATGCTGCAATACGGACCTTCTATTTCTCCGATTACCGGACAAAGTATTTTTTTTAACGGCGCTGAATCTATATTTCAATCTTTACCGGGTGGAACGTTACAACCTGATACAACTTATCAACTCACTTTCGATGCTCTCACAATTGCCGGACAACCTTCACGAACAATTCATGCGGGAATTATGTTTGGATTAAATAACGGTCCGCTTGCAACTATACAAAATACAAATATAGAAAATTTCGCAATAAGTAGTGGAAGTTGGTTAGGAGCAGGCTGGCCCGGTGGCGGACAATTTACTACTATAGTAAATCCGCCGGCAAACGATCCCGCTATTACGCATACATTAATGTTTGATACTCCTGTATCTAATATTGTCGGAAATTATCTTACGGAAGATTTAACTGTAGCTATTTGGTATTCTTCGGGTATTCAGGTTCAGGTTGATAATGTCAGCATTACTAATTATCCGCGAAACAGGAGTATGGCAGCTTTGGTAAATAATGGTACTTTTGATTCTCCGGTCGCCACTTTCAATACATCAACTAACGCAATAAATGGCTGGAATAATGCTGTTGATTGCGGTGTTATTAATGCCGCAATAGTTGGACCGCTATCCGGGCAATGCGCGTATTTTAATGGTACAGAAGGATGTGTTCAAACTTTCCCGGGGATAAAATTGCAGCCAAATATGTACTATAAAATATCTTTTGATTCTTTAACTGTAAATGGTTCTCCGATAAAAACTATTAAAGCAGGTTTAGGACATGCAAGATTTTTTGAAGGTGACAGCAGGTTTATCTGTCCGATTGATGATGATAATGTTATGAATGTTAATCAGGGATCAGGGGAATGGTTGGGGGACGGTTGGGCAAGCGGAGCGCTTTTCACGAATGTATTAAATCCATCAGCAAACGATCCGGCTATTTCGCATGTTTTTTCTTTTTCTACACCGGATACTTTGACGGGAAACAAACTTGCTTTTGATCTTGGGATAAAACTTTGGGATGTTGATGGTGCGCAAGTTAAGTTAGATAATCTTGTAGTCACGAATTTTGTTGTACCTGAACCTTGCTATTTATTATTAATCATTGGAAATTTATTTTTTATTTTTCGGTGGAAAAATAAATTTAATATTTAAATACTAAATTCATTCCGATACGCTTTGCTATCGGAATAAATCACCCGAAAAGATAAAATATTTAACCTTAATTAATTATATGCAATGACAACACGAGAAAAATTTTTAGAAGTTATGGACTTCAAACAAGTACCCGATTTCCCTTTTACAGAATTTATGGGTTTTTGGCCTGAAACGCAAGATCTCTGGGAGGATATTATTCCCAAGACCGAAAATATATTTGATCATTTCGGACTTTTTGATATTCAAAAAGTTCCAATAAATTTTAATTTTGTTCCGGCATTTAAACGTGAAATTTTAGAAGAAACAGATGAATGGATTCTTGTTCGTGATGAATTAAATTGTCTGAAAAAAGAATTTAAAAATTCTTCCGCGATGCCCCATTTTCTCGAATTCCCAATTAAAAGCCGTGAAGATTTTTATCAAATTAAAGAAAGAATGGATCCATACAGCCCGGAAAGATATCCGGCAAATTGGGATGAGCTTGTCAAAGAATATAAGAATCGGGATTATCCTTTAGAATTATTTATTAGAGGACCATTTGCTTTTGGAAGAGATTTCATTGAATTTAACCAGTATATGATGCTTTTTTATGATGATAAGGAGTTAATAGCGGAAATGTATGAGTTCCAAGTTGATTTCATGATGAAACTATGGGAAAAAGCTCTTAATGAAATCGAAGTCGATGCTGTTTATATTGGTGAAGATATGGCCTATAAAAATGGGCCGATGGTATCAAAAGAATTTTTTGAAGAACTTATTTTCCCGCAGTACAAAAAGCTTACAGGTTATTTAAAAAGTTATGGTGTGAAAAATATTTTCCTTGACTCTGATGGGAATATTGAAGTGATTCTTCCATTGATTGTTGAAAGCGGTATTGATGGTATCTTACCACTGGAAAATGCTGCCGGAATGGATCCTTTGAAAATCAGAGAACAGTTTCCAAAACTGAAAATGATCGGCGGACTCGATAAATTGAAAATTGCGAAAGGAGGAGAAACGATGGAAAAGGAAATACAAAAAGCGAAGATGTTATGTGCTCAAGGAGGATATTTGCCAAGTTTTGATCATTCCGTTCCACCGATATTATCTTATGATGAGTATTGTATATATTTGAAAAGATTAAGAGAAGAGATTATTATCTAATTAAAACTAACCATTTTAATGGTTTTCACATGGCAATTTAGGAAATAAACCGTTAAAACGGTTGAATTAACTCATTATATTTCTTCCCACGACTAAAGTCATGGGTTGATATTAAGAAAACACAAAATTCTACTGCGTTTTTTAGGTTTAAGATACCTTTAACGAATTAACAAATTAACAAATTAACAAATTAACAAATGGAGAAAAAGATGAAAAAATTATTAATATTGATCGCTTTACTGGTAATTGGTTACGCGCAAGCGGATACTCTTAGATGGATGGGTGGCGCATATGGCGGTCCCGGAGGAGGAGAATGGAACGGCACTAATAACTGGTATTCCGTGGAGGTTGGAACCTTCGCCACGAATCTTCCGTCAGCTGGTGATCCTGTACAAATTGATGGACTCTTTGCAGCTGCCCCGCCTCCGAGCATGCCGATTATCGGCTCTGATGTCGGCACGGTAAGTATGCTTATGATGGGAATGAATGAAGATGGCACTGCGATCCTGACTATTACGAACGGCGGTCAGCTTATCGCCACCGCTCTCACGAGACTGGGACATCTGGGAAATACCACGGGTACTATTACCATGATAGAGGGCTACATGCATGGCGGAGCTGGTCAGATTGGCTACCAGGAGGCGGGATATCCTATCACAGGCGGCGATGGAATTATTAACTTGAGCGGCTCTTCTACGCAGCGTTTTTCCAGCCTTATGTTTGGGCAGGATCAGGCCGCGTATCTCGAAACCCCGACAGAAGACGGCAGAGGAATAATTCATATGAGCGACAATGCATTACTCATTGTCGATGGCGACATGATTACCAGCGGTGATGCCAACCATTGGATTGGCTCGGGAGCCATCGATGCGAACAGTGTAACCGGCAAAAGCATCATAGCCAACTACATTCCCGGCAATAGCTGGACCGAGTTCACGGTGCGTCTCGAAACCGCACCTCCGCAGGCACCGTCAAATCTAACCGCTTCGCAGGGAACTTATTCCGATAAAATTGAAATAACCTGGGAAATCTATATCAACGACAATATTATATCTTCAGAAGTTTATCGCGCGGAAATTAATGACACAAATACCGCAATTGTTATTTCAGGATTACCGAATACAAATCTGTTCGATGATTTCTCCGTTATAATTAATTCCAATTACTTTTATTGGGTTCGCTCAATGAATAGCAATGGATGGAGCGATTTTTCCGATAGCGCAACCGGATTCAGTACTGACAGTTCAGGCCCGGACACACCGATAAACTCTTTGCCTGTTGATGGTATACATATTTCTATGTCGGAACTACCTGTAACTTTAGAAGTTCAACCTTATTCTGATCCTGACGGCTGGCCGATGGTTGCAATTCAATGGCAGATAGATGACGCAACAAATTTCACTTTTCCAAAATGGAGCAGCGGAGAAATTTTAACTACTGATATAACTATAGAAGCTCCTACTTCAGTTCTTGACGCAACAAATTACTGGCGCGCGAGGTTTA